>JAHHMJ010000307.1 GCA_018678395.1 Gemmatimonadota bacterium
GAGGTGCCGCCGCGCACCGGCGAGTACGGCTTCGACGTCGCGGGCACGCTGTCCGGCCTCTGGTACCTGCAGGGCTCCGACCCGACGCAGTTCCGCCTCGATCACGCCATCCACTTCGGGTATCACCACCTCCAGGCGCACCGATCGGTGTTCGCGGACGGCTGGGCCTTCGCTCAGAACGAGACGGGCGCACCGCGGATCGAGACGACGTTCTGGATTCGCGGCAACCCGCGGGTCGAAGACGTCACCCCCGCATCGGGACCGGTGACGCTCGAGATGTTCTCGGTCGAGCAGAGTACGGTGGGCACAGCCCCGAACGTGACGCTGCGGGACATCAGCGGGTTCGATACCGAAAAGGAGACGGTAGCGGTGTTGCTCGTGCAGATGCTCGATGCCGAGACCGTGCGGATCGAGCGGTTCGATGGGCCGGGGATCTCGGCGGGCGATGTGACGGGGTTCACGGAGAATGCACGGACGTACGTCCGCGATCCGATCGGATAGGAGGCTCCAGGAGGGCGCGACGCGGCTGTTCGCGGCAAGGACGCTCGGTGGACAGCCCCGCTCGCCGCGCCCCACTATGGGGCCTCGATCCACCGCGGCACCCCGCCCGTTCACCTCCGTCCGTCCGCATGCACGGCTTCGTTGCCCCGATCGCGATGGTCATGGCTCACAGCGTCACGGCGACACGGTTCTCTCCACGAACCCGCCGCAACCTGCTCCGGATCCTCCCGTTCGGCGTGATCTGGTTCCTGCTGGCCCAGGTCTTCCTGATCTCGGACTACGGCGCGGCGGGCAGCTTCGCCGACGTTCCCGATACGGCCATCGTCCTCGACGCCCGGGTCTACCTGTTCGCCAGTCTCGCGGTCGCGGTCATCGGGTGCATGGTAGGGGCAGTGGAGCTGCTCTACCTGAATCGCCGCCTGTCCCGGTACGGCCTCACCACGAAGCTCGTGGCGAAGACGCTCTTCTACATGGCGCTCCTGACCGGCGTCATGGTCGTCACCTTCCCCATCGCCGCGGCGCTGGAGATGGGCACCGGCCTCGGCGACCCCCGCGTCCGGGAGCGCCTGGGTGACTTCCTGATCAGCAAGACCAGCCTCGCCACCGGTGTCCAGCTCACCACGTCGCTGGTCGCGTCTCTGTTCTACGCCGAGATCGCCGAGCACATGGGGCCCCAGGTGCTCACCAACTTCATCACGGGGCGCTACCACACGCCGAAGGAGGAGCGCCGCGTCTTTCTCTTCTCCGACATGAAGGCCTCCACCACCATCGCCGAGCGGCTCGGGCACAGGCAGTACTTCGAGCTGCTGCGGGCATACTACGACGCGCTGGCCGACGCCATCGTCGATCACGGCGGGCAGGTCTACCAGTACATCGGCGACGAGATCGTGGTGTCGTGGCCCGAAGATGCCGGGGTCCGCGACGCCGCCTGCCTCCGGTGTGTCCTTCGCATGAAGGGCGACCTCGAGGCGCGTGCCGGGGAGTTCCGGAGTCGGTTCGGTGTGGTCCCCGAATTCCGCGCGGGGCTTCAGACGGGTCCCGCCACCACCGGTGAGCTCGGCGCCCTCAAGAAGGACATCGTCTTCAGCGGCGACGTCCTGAACCAGACGGCGCGCATCCAGGCGCTGTGCAAGGACCACGGGGTCGATCTCCTGCTGGGAGGAGAGCTGCGGCGACGGCTGGACGCCGAGGGGCCCTGGGGCTTCACGTCCCTGGGACGGCAGTTGCTGCGAGGGAAGGACGAGGCGGTGGAGGTGTTCGCCGTGGAGCCAGCCTAGGCCAGCACGATCAACAGCAGCGACACCGTCACCACCGACATGGCCGATGCCAGCAGAACCGTGCGCGCGGCCACCGACGGTGCCGCGTCGTACCGGGCCCCGAACAGGTACACGTTGATCCCCGTGGGCATGGCCGCCACCACCACGGCCGTGGACAGCCAGATCCCGTCGAGCCCCAGGAGCGGCCCGAGGAGAACCCACACGATCAGCGGGTGCACCACCAGCTTGAGGAACGCGAGCGCCGACGCGGGCGGCGTATCGCCTCCCGCAGGGTACGCCGCGAGCGAGGCACCCATGGCGAAGAGGGCACACGGCACGGCGGCCCCGCCCAGGATTTCGGCCATGCGATCGAGGGGCCCGGGCAGAGTGAACCCGGCGACGTTGGCGAGGAGACCCAGAGCCAGCCCCATCACGATGGGGTTCCTCACGATCTCCCGGACGACGACGGCCGCCCGGCTGGTCCGAGGGGCCACCTCGCCGGCGTCCAGGTGGAGGATGGCCACCGTCACCGGCATGAGGACGGCCGAGTGGAATCCGATGATCAGGAAGAGGGGCAGGGACGCCTCCGGCCCCAGTCCCGTGAGCACGATGGGGATCCCCAACAGGACCGTGTTGGAGAAGCCCGCCGCCATCCCCCAGATCGCCTGGTCCTGCAGGGGTCGACCGTACCCCCAGCGGGCCAGGGCCATGCCCGCGGCGTAGACCGTGAGTGCGCCGACGTAGAAGGC
>JAHHMJ010000378.1 GCA_018678395.1 Gemmatimonadota bacterium
GAGCGGAACGCTCGTTGTCGAGCAGGTGGTACCAGGTGAACAGCGCCACGCCGAGCGCACCGCCCGCGTCGCCGGCCGCCGGCTGGATCCAGATCTCGTCGAAGATCTCCTCGCGGAGGATCTTCCCGTTGCCGACGCAGTTCAGCGCGACTCCGCCCGCCAGGCAGAGATGGGGCAGCCCCGTATCCTTACGCGCCGTCCGGGCCATCCGCAGCATGACCTCTTCGCACACGTCCTGCACCGAACGGGCGAGGTCCATCTCGCGCTGAGCGATCCGCGTCTCGGGCCGACGGGGCGGACCGCCCATGAGCCGGTCGAAGGCCTCGCTCGTCATGGTCAGTCCACCCAGGTAGTTGAAGTACTCCTGGTTCAGGCGGAACGACCCGTCTTCCCTGAGATCCATGATCTCCGACAGGATGAGGTCGACGTAGCGCGGCTCCCCGTAGGGCGCCAGCCCCATGACCTTGTACTCACCGGAGTTGACCCTGAAGCCGGTGTAGTACGTGAAGGCCGAGTACAGGAGCCCGAGGGAATCGGGCCAGCGCAGGTCCTTCCAGATCTCCACGTCACCGTCCCGTCCCACGCCGATCGAGGCCGTGGCCCACTCGCCCACCCCGTCCATCGTCAGGACGGCCGCCTCCTCGAAGGGTGAGGGCAGGAATGCGCTGGCCGCGTGCGACTCGTGGTGCTCCGAGTAGAAGATCGGGCCCTCCCATCCCAGGGGGTCCCGGATGAGTCGGTCCGTGTAGAGCTTGTCCTTGATCCAGAGCGGCCCGGCCTTGAGGAACGACCCGAAGCCGGCCGGGGCGATCCCGAGATACGTCTCCAGGATCCGGTCGAATTTGAGGAGCGGCTTGTCGTAGAAGGCCACGTGGTCCACGCCGCCCATGTCGATGCCCGCTTCCCGAAGACAGTAGTCCACCGCGTGTTGCGGGAACGACGCGTCGCCCTTGACGCGGGTGAAGCGATCCTCGGAGACCGCCGCCACGATCCGACCGTCCCGGACGATGCACGCGGCACTGTCGTGGAAGAAGGCGGATATGCCGAGGACGTGTACGGAGGAGCGTGTCATCGAGCGCGGAAGAACGGTGGGATCCAGAGCGAGCGGCCGCTGACGATAGTCCGGCCTTCGCGGACCCGAAAGCACCCGGGGGCGCGCGTCGGCCCGGAGGTCTGTATGCTACACCGTCCGCCGCACGCCACGGCATCATGGCCGGAACATCTCCGGCCTCCCGTGGCTTTCAAGGATGTACTTCCGCCTCGAATGGAGAGCCTCCATGGCCAGCAAGTTCTTCGCACGGAATGAGCACACGGTCGAACGCGTGATCCGCGTCGCCCTCGGACTGGGGCTGCTGAGCCTCGTCTTCGTGGGACCGCAGACCTACTGGGGACTGATCGGCATCGTGCCCATCGCAACGGGCCTTCTCGGTACCTGCCCACTCTACTCCGTGTTCGGCTTCAGCACCTGCGGCCGCGACGGCTGCTGACGACGGCCGGCCCATCGCATCGGCGCTCCCTCCGGACTAACGATCCCCGGGGGCGAGCGTCATGCGATGCCGCGCCACCGCCTCCACCGCGCCTCGCGTGAACAGCATCGGGAAGTAGTCGCCCCGTCCCCACGGCTCCACGAGATCGCCGTAGTAGGGACTGCCGGGCCGGCCCGACTGCCCCGGTGCATTGGTGAAGACCGAGGCGTCGAGGTCCGCGAAGTCGACGATGTGTCGATAGGTGGCCCCCGTGGCAGCGACCGTTCCCGCACCACCGGAGCGCTCCGCCGCGGGGAGGTCCCACGCCGCCACCAGGCGGTGCGGAAACTCGCTCCGCTGGATCCGACCCCAGCGCCACTCCGAGCGATCCTCACCGAGTCGTTCGGCCACCTGCGCGAGTCCCTCGCGTAGCGCGGTCTCCAGAGGGGATCTGCGCTCGGCGGGGTCGAGGCCCACCTCGCGGATTCCCTCCGGGAGAGCTCGCGCCACGCCTTGATAGACCGCCGCGGCACGGCTGTCTCGTCGGTACACCGCATCCCACGCGGCGAGCTCGGCCCGCGCCTGTTCGATCTCGGGGTCGTCGGACGTCCATCCCCTGAAGAGCGGCAGCGTCGCGTCGGCGGCCGCCGAATAGGCGTCCTGCTGGAGGGCCATCATGTCCTCCATCGTGAACGCGTCGCCTGCGCCGAGGACGTCGGCCAGCCGCTCGAACCGCGGGAACGAGGTCCCGGACTTGAAGTACAGGGGCGGGTCGTAGCCCGGCGGATGGATGTCGTGGTTCGCCGTCGCGATCCAGCCGCGATCCGGGTTGAACTCCTCAGGAAGGTCGGTGCGGAAGCCGTCCCACTCGTAACTCCCGTCGCCCGGGACCGGGAGTCGGCCGCTCCATCCGACGCGCACCGGCGACAGGGCCGCGGCCCGCCAGGCGATGTTCCCGGCCGCATCGCCGCACATCATGTTCTCGGTGGGAGCCGTCCAGTAATCGAGTGCCGCCAGGAACTCCCGGCAGTCGTCGACCACGTTGAGCCGCAGCGCGGGCAGGTACCCGGCGGTGCCCGGCTCGTGCATCGTCGACCGCAGTGCGTAGGCCAGTCCCTGGATCGTGTCGCGATGGAAGACGGGGCCGTGGCGCGTGTACTCGAGGGCGACCACCTCCGGCTCGGCGCCCTTCACCCGGATCGTGTCCACGACGACCCGCATCGGCTCCCACCCCTCCTGCCAGCGGACCCGTTGCGGGTCCTCGGGATCCACCGACTCGACGTACACGTCGGTCTGGTCGGTCCCCACGATGGTCAGCCCCCAGGCGACCCGGCCGTTGTGTCCGATCGCGACGCCCGGCAGCACGGGCTCGGTCGAGCCGATCGCGGTCCAACCGGGCGCATCCAGGTGGACGACGTACCGCAGTGACGGGTTGGCGACGGTACGATGGGGATCGTTGGCCATGAAGACGGCCCCGGTGGCGCTGAGCCGCGGCGCGATCACCCAGTTGTTGCTCCCCGGCGAGTTCTCCCGCGCCCCCTCGTTCGCCGACGCCCAGGCGTCGAGCCACCCCGCAAACGGCTCGACGAGCCCGGGCCGGGGCATCGAGTTCCGGAACACCGCGAGGGCGTCCAGCGCCGCCTCATCGATCAGAGCGAGGTCCACACCGGCGGGTGGCCGGAGGGCGCGGTACGGAGAGGGATCTGCCCTGCGGTTGGCCTCGTCCGCACCCAGCTCCGCAACCTGGAGGGCCAGTCGGAGTTCCCGACGGGCATCGGCCAGTGGCATCGCGGTCTGCATCCGTAGCAACGAGGCCTCGGGCGTCCACGGCTCGGGGTCGAGGCCCGTGATCTCGTACTCGACGGGCAGCTCGCCCGACCGGGTGGCGTGGTCGATGTACGCGTTCACCCCCCGTGTGAACGCTTCGAGAATGCGCCGTCCCTCGGGGTGATAGGCGCCGTACTCCTCGTCGGTCCAGGGCCCTCTGTACTTCACGAGGCGCGCGAAACGATCGTGAGGCAGCGCGTCGGGTCCGAGGATCTCGGCGAGCCGTCCCTCGCCGGCACGCCGATAGAGGTCCATCTGCCAGAGCCGATCCTGCGCCTGCACGAAGCCCTGGGCGAAGAAGAGATCGTCGATGTCCTCCGCGTAGATGTGGGGGACTCCCCAGGGGTCGCGCAGAATCTCGACCGGAGCGCCCAGGCCAGGCACCTCGATCGTGGCATCGATCGCGGGGAGACGCTCTGCCGCCAGGGCCTCGAAGTCGCCCACGGCAGTTTCGACGTCCGACTCCGTACAACCCACGGCCAACGCGGTCACGAGGACGGCCAGGGCGCGGTATCGAACGGGATGACGGGGGCAGGACATGGCGCGCTCACCTTCCGAGGGGCTCGACGAGATCGCACGATACGACGCTCGGCGAACGCCGCGCCACGGGCGTGGCCGTGAGGAGGGTCCACCCGCGCCGCATCGAAGACCTCTGCGAACCGCAGGCTGATCCGCCTGCTCGTTCGGCCCGCACGTCGTCGTGCGCCTCTGGCCGCCAGGCCCGCCGGGTCCCAGCTTGGCTCCTCCATGGACGCATCGACAGAGCGACGGCAGTGATCGCCGACCGGGCCGCAGGGCGTCGTACGCCTCCCGCGGGCGGAAGGCGCCGCCGTGCTGCGGCGCCGTGGGTGCTCGGCGTCGTGTCGCTGGCGACGCCGCTCGCGGCTTCGGGCCAGCAGGCCGGCTCCCCGTCTCAGGTCGACCCCCTGGACCTCCCCCGGCCCGAACTGCGCGCGCTGCGAATCACCGAGCCGATCGAACTCGACGGAGTTCTGACTGAAGAAGCCTGGAGCCGGGCCGAGGCCACCGACTCGCATTGGATCCAGATCGGTCCCGACGCGGGCTTTCCGAGCAGTGAGGCCACCGTCGTCCGCGTCCTCTACGACGACGACGCGCTCTACTTCGGCGCCGACCTCTACGATCCGGACCCCGCCTCTCTGATCTCGGCCGGGCTCGACCCGGAGTACGACACCGCCAGCTCGGATCTATTGAGCGTGGCGCTCGACACCTTCCGCGATCGGTCCAACGGCTTCGTCTTCGCGATCAACCCCGCGGGCGCGGTCTTCGATGCACAGGCGTTCAACGACCAACGCGACGTCAGCCGCTCCTGGGAGGGCATCGTCGAGGTCGAGACCCGGGTGCACGAGGACCGCTGGACCCTCGAGATGCGCATCCCGCTCTCGACGCTGCGGTACGACCCATCTCCGGGCGAGCAGGTCTGGGGGCTCAATTTCTCTCGACGCATCCGGCGGCGAAACGAGGACTCCTACTGGGCGGCGCTCCCCCGTCAGTTCCGCGTCTACAAGTTCAGCCTGGCCGGTGCCCTCACCGGGTTGGAAGGTCTCGAGGGGGGTCGGAATCTGTGGGTGAAGCCCGCCGCACTCGTCACGAGCCGCGACGGCCGCTCGGTTCGCGACCCCGGCACCGACGGAGACATCGGACTGGATGTGAAGTGGGGCCTGACCCCCGGCCTCACGCTCGATGTCACCCTGAACACCGACTTCAGCCAGGTCGAGGTCGACCAGGAGCAGGTGAACCTCGATCGCTTCAGCCTGTTCTTCCCGGAACTGAGGGACTTCTTCCTGGAGAACGAGGGCATCTTCGGCTTTCAGGACGTCCAGATCCGCAACTACCGCACCGGCAGTTCGAACCGCAGCTTCCGCCTTTTCAATTCGCGGCGTATCGGGCTCGGGCCCGACCGGCGTCCGGTACCGATTCTCGGCGGGGCACGTCTCACGGGCAGGGCCGCGGGACTCGAGCTCGGCTTCCTGGGGATGCGCACTCGGGCGGTCGATCCGGTCGACGACGGCGCGCTCGGTCTCCCCGCCGAGGACTTCGCGGTGGGGCGCGTGAAGGCGCCGGTCGGGGAGCGGGGGTCCGTGGGTGCGATGTGGGTCCACCGGTCGGAGCGCGCATCGGGCGCGAACGTCACGAACCGGGCATACGGGGTCGACGCCAACCTGCAGTTCCTGGGGAATCTGGTGGTCAACGCCTACGCCGCACGGACCGGGGGCGATGACGGGTCACCGGACTCCGCCGTCTCCGAGGGGAATCGCGACGCCGCGATGCTCCAGCTGGCCTGGCGCGACCCCCTCTGGAACACGTCGATCCTGCTCAAGCACGTCGGCGACGCCTTCGATCCCGCCGTGGGCTTCGTCGACCGACGTGGCGTGCGCCGGCTGTTCGCCACGTTCGGGGCGCACCCGCGACCGACCGGGATTCCCGGTGTGCTGGAGGTCAATCCGTACGTCGACGTGGACGTCTACACGAACCTCGACGGAGTGGAGGAAACGCGTCGCGTCACCCCGGGACTGCAGGTCACGACCCGGGATGGCGGCAGCCTGGTCTTCGAGCTCCGCGACCGCTACGAGCGGGTTCTCGAGCCGTTCCCCATCGCGGGGACCGAGGTCCCGGTGGGCGCCTTCGACTTCACCGAGTGGTCGGCGCGCTACACGGTCCCGGCCAGCCATGCGCTCTCGGGCCGCCTCTCCCTGACCCGAGGTGGCTTCTACGACGGCGACCGCACCTCGATCGGAGTCGCCCTGCTGTACCGGCCGAATCCCCACTGGCAGGTCTCGGCCGGCGCCCAGCGCAACGAACTGGACTTCGGAGGACGCGCCTTCACGGCGAATCTGTACGACGCCCGTGTTCGATACGCCCACGACACGCGGACCTTCGCGTCGCTCTTCACCCAGTACAACGAGGCCGCGGACGAGCTCGTGGTGAACGCCCGGCTCAACCTGATCCACGCGCCGCTGTCGGACCTCTTCGTCGTCTTCACGGAGCGACGCCGCCTGTCGACCGACCTCGACGCGGGCATCGGCAAGGGACGGATCGAGCGGGGCATCACGCTGAAGCTGACGCGCCTGCTGGCGTTCTGAGACGACGCCGTCCGACGACCGGGCTACGCCCCTCCGAGTTCCGAGTCCGCGCGGGGTCCCTCCGGGTCGATGGACGCCGAGCCCATGGACAGCACGAAGGTCAGCGCCTCGTCCGGGGGGATCGAGAGGGGGTAGGTC
>JAHHMJ010000142.1 GCA_018678395.1 Gemmatimonadota bacterium
CCGTCACCCTGTCGCCCGGGCGTACGAGAACGCGGAAGCCCACGCGCGGGTCGATCGCCTCGCCCAGCCGGACCCGCCCCCCTCCCATCGCGACCACCGCATCGCCCAGCGCCCGCGGTTCGACCTGAACCACGACCCCCGAGCGATCCGCCTCCACCACCGCGGTCTCGGGCGCGCGCGCGATGCGTGTCGGCTCCGTCACGATCCGCGGGTCTCCGCCCTGGGCCTCCACCAGCCGCTCCATGCGACGCAGGGCCGACCCGTCGTCGAGGGCTGTCGCCGCCCTCCTGCGCAACTCGGCGAGGGACGTCGCGTCCCCGCCGGCCTGGACCATCGAAGCGGCGAGGTGAACGACGAGCGCACGAACGTCGTCCGGCCCGGCACCGGCCAGGCACTCCAGGGCCTCGACGGTCTCGAGCCCGTTGCCGACCGCGCTCCCGAGGGGCCGATCCATCGCCGACAGCCATGCCTCGGTCCGCACCCCGCGGGCCGTGCCGATGGCGACCATCGTGCGCGCGAGCGCCAGGGCGCGCGCCTCGTCCGGCAGGAAGGCGCCGGAGCCGACCTTCACGTCCAGCACCAGCGCAGTCAGGTCCTCCGCCAGCTTCTTGCTCATGATGCTGGCCGAGATCAGCGGGATCGCGGGCACGGTGCCCGTGACGCTCCGCAGGTCGTAGAGTCGCCGGTCCAGCGGAGCGATCTCGGCGGTCTGCCCGATCATGGCGCAGCCGATGTCGCCGAGCACCGCGTGAAAGCGCTCGAGGTCGAGGTCCGTACGGAACCCGGGGATCGCCTCCAGCTTGTCGAGGGTACCCCCGCTATGGCCCAACCCGCGACCCGACATCATCGGCACGTAGAGCCCGAGCTCTGCCGCCAGCGGCGCGAGCGCGAGCGAGACCTTGTCGCCGACACCGCCCGTGGAGTGTTTGTCGACCCGCGGGCGCTCGAGGGTGCCGAGGTCGAGGGCGCCTCCCGAGCCGATCATGGTGTCGACGAGCGTGTCGAGTTCGGCGGGGTCGAGTCCTCGAAACAGGACGGCCATCAGGAAAGCCGACATCTGATACTCTTCGACGACCCCGTCCAGATAGCCGATCAGGAACGCTCGCAGCGTTCCCGGGTCGATGGACTCCCCCTCCCGCTTCTTCTCGATGACGTGAGCCGGAATCATCACTTCCACCCCCTGGACCTCTGTTTCGTCGACGAAGGGACCGTCTTTCCGTGAGTGCGCCCGCAGCCCCGTGGATTGCGCTCGCGGCCGTCGCGATTCTGACGGGATCGGAGGCACGGGGCCAGGAGCCCACCGTCGGCGACGTGGTGTCCGTGACGGTTCGTGACGGGGTCACCCGGAGCGACGAGCTTCACATCGCCATGCGGCCGGAGGCGGCGCTGGAGGCTCTGCGGGGGGTCCTGGATCATCAGCCGGAGCGGTTCGACGCGCTCTGGCGAGCGGCCCGGGAGACCGTCAATCTCGGCATGCTGTCGGAGGACCGGGACACCGCTCGACGCTGGTACGAGGACGCCGTCGCGTACGCGACCCGGGCTGTCGAACTGGAGCCGGATTCGGCCGTCGCGCACCAGTGGTACGCCATCGCACTCGGGCGCAAGGCCCTCTCGCGAAGCCCGGGGGAACGGGTCGACCTGTCCGTGCAGGTCCGGGCAGCCGCGCGCCGAGCCATCGACCTCGACGACGCGTCGGCCGGCGCCCACAACGTGCTGGGCCAATGGCACGCCGAGATCCAGCGGTTGAGCGGCCTGACCCGCTTCGTGGCCGAACGCCTCCTGGGCGGCGCCACATTCCGCGAGGCATCGTGGGATGCGGCCGAACTCCATCTGCGCAAAGCCATCGACCTGGAGCCCAACGCATTGGTTCACCGGGTGGCCCTCGCGCGGGTCTATCTCGACCTGGAGCAGGTCGCGGAGGCTCGTGCGGAACTCGAACGGGCGCTGGGCCTGCCGGATGCGGCACCGACCGATCCCGTGACGCGCCGGGAGGCCGCGTCCCTGCTTCGCGAGATCGGCCCCTGACGACGGACGCGGAATCCCGGAAGAAGCGGGTCTCCTAACGCTTGAAGCGGGTGCGCGCGCCGTCCAGGGCGTCGTCCACCCGGTTCTTCACGTCCTCGGCCAGATCCTCCCAGCGATCGCCGGCCTGCGAGCGGACGTCGACCGCGGTTCGGCGGATCTGACGGCGCGTACGGCGTCCGCTATGGGGCGCCGTGAGCAGGGCGATACCCGCGCCGAGCACGGCGCCGAGGGCCAATCCGGCCACGAAGTTCACGACCTGCGTGGAGTGCTCGTCGTATTCCATGGTTCGCCCTCCGACGGCGACGCGTTGATCTGTACTGCCCTCGAAACGGCGGCCGAGTCCGCATCGGTATCGGGCTCCGTCGCCTCGTCTATATTATAGCGTTCCTCGAGCGTCGTCCCCAACGGGCGAGCCCCGCTCATCACACCGCCGTATCCTCGCCGTAGCCCTCCGGAGGGTCCGTGGAGTCGCCCAGCCCGGGAATCTCGCTTCCCGCATCGACATTCGTTCACCTGCGCGCCGCACTCGCCGATGTGTGCGGCGAACCGCGCGCCATTCAGGCGCTGCAGGCCGCGGGCTTCGCAGCCGGCGAGTCCATCGCAGCCCTGCTGGTCACCGAGGCCGAGGCGGCTGCCGGCACCTTCTGGAGACGGATGGGAGCCCATTTCGAGCACTCCGGCTGGGGTTCGCTGCACCACGCCGCCCCTCACCCGGGTGTGGAGGTCCTGTCGAGCCCGGACTGGTCTGAAGCCGACGTGGGTGCGGGTGGCCCGGGAGCCTCGTGCGCGTTCACCACCGGCCTCTTCTCCCGGATCCTCAGCACCGTGGCCTCCGCTCCGGTGTCCGTGCTGGAGATCGAGTGTCGCTCCCGCGGCGACAGGCGCTGCGCGTTCGCGATCGGCGCTGAGGACACGCTTCATCGCCTCTACGGGCATCTGGTCGGGGACGAGGCCCTCGACGAGGTGCTCGGCCGGCTCTGAGTCCGGTGCGGAAGCTGGGACTGGATCTGGGGGAGCGCCGGATCGGCGTCGCGGTGAGCGATCCGACCGGTACGCTCGCTTCTCCCCTGCAGACCGTGCAGCGTCGACGGGGAAAGCGACCTCCGATCACGACGCTGGAGCGGATCGCCCGGGAGCAGGATGTCCGCGCGATCGTCGTGGGCCTTCCGTTGACCCTCGAGGGCGAGGAGGACCCCTGGTGCGCCGAGGTCCGGCGGATCGGTGACGCCCTCGCCGCACGCCTGGAGATGCCCGTTTCGTACATCGACGAGCGCATGAGCTCAGTACAGGCCGAACAGGCGATTCGGCAGTCCGGCGGAACGCGGAAGAGCCGAGAGGACAAGGGCCGGGTCGATGCGGCCGCGGCAGCGGTGATTCTCCAGCGGCACCTCGACACGGTAGGGTCCGAATGAGTCCGCGGCCGACGACGGTGGGTCGGGCCGTGAGGGGGCGAATCGCCGCCCTGATCGCGTGCGCGAGCCTCGTGGCCGCGTGTGGCAGCGAACCCCTCGACACCGACCCGGTGGAGTTCATCATTCCCTCGGGCGCCACCTTCGCCGAGGTGGTCGACACGCTTGCCCAGCGCGGCCTGGTCCAGCGACCGAGGCTCTTCGGCTGGTATGCGCGGTGGAAGGGGTTCGACACCCGGGTCCGGGCCGGGACGTACGTCCAGACCCCCGGGCAACCGTGGTCCGAGCTCCTGGACGACCTGGCCGCCGGGCGAGTCGTCACGCGGCCCATCACGATCCCGGAGGGCTGGGCGCTGCGCCAGATCGGTCCCCGCATCGCCGATTTCACCGGCGCGCTGCCGGACGAGGTGGTGTCGCTGCTCTCCGACTCGACCGCACATCGCGAGTACGACGTTCCGGGCCCCGGGCTCGAGGGCTACCTGCTTCCCGAGACGTATCGATTCGCCGACGGGACGACTCCCGAAACGGTGATCGAGACCATGGTCGATGCGTACCGGGCTTTCTGGACACCGGAGCGGACGGCACGACTCGACACCCTCGGCATGACCGAAGCCGAGGTCACGACGCTGGCCTCGATCGTCCAGGCCGAGGCGCGGATCGCCGACGAGATGCCCCGGATCGCCGCCGTCTATCACAACCGCCTCGACGCCGGATGGCCTCTGCAGGCGGACCCGACGGTGCTCTACGCCCTCGGCGGGCCGCGCGAGCGACTGCTCTACGCCGCGATGGACTCGGTCGCCGACTCGCCGTACAACACCTATACCCACCCGGGACTTCCCCCCGGGCCCATCGGCGCGCCCGGTGCGGCGGCCCTCGAGGCCACCCTCCACCCGGCCGACGATCCGGCCATGTTCTTCGTGGTCGGCGAGGATGGCCGGCACGTATTCAGCCGAACACTCGCCGAGCACAACCGGGCGGTCGCCGAGTACCGTCGCCGACAGAACCGCTCTTCGGGGGGAGGTCTGCCCTGACCTCGGTGTCCCGGCTCGACCGGGCGCTCCGCGTGCTCGTGCTCACCGATGCGGGCCTTGCAGCCCCGCGCTCGGTCGTCGAGGTGGTCCAGGCCGTACTCGAGGCGGGCGTGCGGTCCATTCAGTTGCGGGACAAGACGGCTACGGCCCGTGAACTCCACACCCAGGCGCAAGCGTTGCTGGCGCTCACCAGGCGCCACGGCGCGCTCCTCCTGGTCAACGATCGGGTCGACGTGGCACTCGCTGCCGGCGCGGACGGCGCCCACCTCGGCCCGAATGACCTCTCGATCGCCGGCGCCCGCCACATCGTGCCACCGAACTTCATCGTCGGCTATTCCTGCGATGACCCGGTCGAGGCCCGTGCCGCGATGGCAGCCGGGGCCGACTACATCGGGTGCGGAGCCGTCTTCGGGACCACGTCGAAGGACGTCGGCGGAGAGGCCATCGGCCTCGAGCGTCTCGACGCCGTGGCGGGAGCGGTCGCAGGACCGACCGTGGCAATCGGTGGCATCGACGACCAGAACGTTCACCGCGTAGCCGCGACCCGAGCGACCGGGGTGGCCGTCGTCTCGTCGGTGATGGCGGCCCCCGATCCGGGAGCCGTAGCGGGGCGCCTGGTCGCAGCCTTCGCGCATCGCGACTGAGGCGCACGTCCGCGCGCGCCGCCCACACCACCTGCCTCACTCTACGTCGCGACGCCGGGCGACCCCGAAGCTACCCGAGAGTACAACGAGAAACGCCCGCCACGGTGTGAGCCGTGACGGGCGTTTCGGAGAAGAAGCTGGCGGCGACGTACTCTCCCACAGAGTCTCCTCTGCAGTACCATCCGCGCTGCGAGGCTTAACGACCGTGTTC
>JAHHMJ010000074.1 GCA_018678395.1 Gemmatimonadota bacterium
CGAGGCCGAGGCGGTGTTCGATCTCGCTCCCCTGGAGGGGGCGGACGAGAACCACACGGCCCTCTTCCTTCCCGACGTCCAGACGGAGGACCGGTACGAGATGGACCGCTTTCAGGCGGAGACCGCCCCGGATCTCGAGGCGACCGTGGCCGACCTCGGAGGTGAGGTCTTCGGCGTGTCGGTCGGAGACATCATGTACGACGACCTCACGCTCTATCCGGACTACGAGGAGGGCGTCGCCCGGGCCGGGGTGCCGTTCTTCCAGTGCATCGGCAACCACGATCTGGACTTCGATGGAGCGTCGGACGAGGCGAGCACCGCCACCTTCTCCGGCCGCTACGGTCCCCGGTACTACTCCTTCGATCGCGGGGCCGTGCACTACGTGGTTCTCGACGACGTGCTGTGGCACGGGTCGGGCTACATCGGCTACCTCGGCTACGATCAACTGCACTGGCTCGAGGCCGACCTCGCCCGGGTCGAGCCCGGATCACCGGTCATCGTGGCGACCCACATCCCGGTCGTCGGGAGCCGCCACGAGCGCGACGGTGAGGCCCGCCCCGAACCCACGGTGTCGATCGGCAACCGGGAGGTCCTCTATCGGCTCCTGGAGCCCTTCGAGGCGCACGTGATCTCCGGCCACACGCATGAGAACGACCACATCTGGGCGGATGGCGTGCACGAGCACGTCAGCGGTACGGTATGCGGCGCGTGGTGGACCGGAGACATCTGCGCGGACGGGACCCCCAACGGATACTCGGTCTACGAGGTGCACGGAACCGAGGTGCGGTGGCGGTACAAGGCGACGGGGCGCCCCGTGGACCACCAGATGCGCCTGTACGCGAGGGGGTCCGACCCCCGCGCACCCGAGGAGTTCGTCGCCAACGTGTGGGACGCCGACGAGGGGTGGCGCGTCGTCTGGTACGAAGACGGACAGCCGCGGGGCCTGATGGCGCGCCGTCAGGGACTCGATCCACGGAGCGTACGTGAGCACGCGGGCGAGGACCTGCCGGAGCGGCGCAGCTGGGTCGATCCCTACCCGACGCGCCACCTGTACTACGCCCCGGTCGCCGCGGACCACGGTGTCCTCCGGGTCGAGGCCACCGATCGGTTCGGGCGCACGTATTCGGCCGGACTCTGACCGGCGGGTCGACCCCAGGGGCCAGGGCGCGGATGGTCGGCCCCGCCTCGCACGTCGTGGCTCCGGAAGGGGTGGACCGCGGCCTGGGCGGGCTCGACTGGGCGGGCCTCGGTCGGGCGGGCCTCGGTCGGGAAGGCCTCTATCGGGAAGGCCTCGATGGTCTGGCGGTATCGGCCGGGAAGAACGTGGACACCCGGACCGATCCAGCGGGTCGTTGTGACGTTTTGCCCGCGCAGACGGGTAGAACGTGGCTTCCGCTCGAGACCACGCCGCCAGCGACCACCTTCCTCCCGATCGAATGCCGCTCGCCGCGATCGAAGGCCGCTCACCGCGACGAGGACGCGTACCCTGTCCCTCCCCTCGTAGGGAGGGCGACTCCGAACGCGCCTCCTACCGCAGGGCATCCTCCAGAGCGGTGGCGGCGTCGGTGCGGGAATCCCGGTACTTCACGATGACCGGGGTGTGCAGGTGAATGCCCCGCTCGGCGGCGAAGGAGCCGCCGGCCGGTCGCGACCCCGGCACCACCACCGCGCCCTCCGGAATCGTGAGCGGACTGCCCGGTGACCCGCGGAAGGTCCGCTCGTGGACGAGATCGACCACCATGGTCGAACCGGTGAGCTGAACGCCCGCCGCCAGCACTGCGCGGCGCCGCACCAGGGTACCTTCGAACACCCCGCAGTTGGCGCCGACCATGACCTCGTCCTCGATCACGACGGGCCGCAGCCCGATCGGCTCAAGGACACCACCGAGCTGAGCGCCGGCGGACAGATGCACGCGCTCGCCGACCTGGGCGCACGATCCGACGAGCGCGTGGGAGTCGACCATCGAGCCGGCGCCGACGTAGGCACCCACGTTGATGTAGGCCGGAGGCATCACCACGACCCCCTCCCCCATGAAGACGCCCGCCCGGACGGAGCTCCCCCCGGGCACGATGCGCACCCCATCGTCGCCGCCGGACGTGGGCCGGAGCGGCAGCGTGTCGCGGTCGGCGAAGTCGAACCCGGACCCTGCAAAGGCGGGGTTGGCCCCCGGAACCCAGGGCTCGAACGCACGGGTCTCACCGACCTTGAAGGCGAGGAGAATGCCTCGCTTCACCCAGGCGACGGCCTCCCACCCGTCGGTCGTCGGTCGAGCCGATCGCACCGCGCCGGTCTCGAGGAGTCGCAGGAGGGCGGCGACCGCGGCGCGGGCGCGTGAGCGGTCGAGAGCGTCTCCCGCATCCGCGAGCGCGAGGATGTCCTGCTCGAGAGCATGCGCATCCGCGAGCGGTGCGGTGTCGGAGGCGGAGTCGATCATGTCCCGGGGGGGGCGAACGGTTCGATGAGGCCTGCGATTTCCAGAGCGGACCGCAGCGTCGAGCGAACCTCGCTGCGGGCCGAGAGAGGAAGCAGGGGAAGGCGGAAGTTCGCCGGGGCGCGGCCCATCAATTCCAGGGCCGTCTTCACGGGCACCGGGTTCGTCGTCGCGAAGTTCGCCCGCATGAGGGGCAGCAACGTGGCGTGCAGCTCCCGGGCGGTGCTCCAGTCCCCGTCCCGCGCGGCGTGCACGAGCTCGGACATCGGTCCGGGGGCCTCGTTCGCGATCACCGAGATCACCCCGTCGCCCCCGAGAGCCATGACCGGCAGCGTGAGCTCGTCGTCGCCGGACAGCACGACGAAGCCGGGTGGGCGGCGGTGCAGCACCCCGATGATCTGGGCCAGATCACCCGACGCCTCCTTGACCCCGACGACCGCGGGAACGGCATCGACGATCCGGAAGAGATCGTCCGGTGTGACGTTCAAACCCGTGCGGCCCGGGACGTTGTAGAGGATCAGCGGCAGTCCGCTCGCATCGGCTACCGCCCGGAAATGAGCGATCAGCCCGTCGACGGTCGGGCGATTGTAGTACGGCGTGACCGACAGGATGCCGTCCGCACCCGCTTCCGCTGCCGCCGCGGCGAGCTCGGCGGCGTGGCGCGTGTCGTTCGTTCCGGCACCCGCCAGAACGGGCACCCGGCCCCGGGAGATCCGGACGCAGGCTGCGATGACCTCCTTCTGCTCTTCGTCGGAGAGCGTGACCGATTCACCGGTCGTGCCGCAGGGCACCAGGACGTCGACGCCCTGGTGGAGCACCCAGGAGAAGTGGTCCTCGAGGGCGAAGTGATCGATGGCCCCGTCGGGGCGCATGGGGGTGACGAGCGCCGGAGCGACGCCGGTGAAACGGTTTCCGTCGGACATGATTCTCGTTGTCAGGTGAAACGGTCGCGCAGCCAGTCGTCGAGTCCGAAGACGCCCGCGCGCCCTCGAATCCAGCGCGCACCTTCCACGGCGCCGGATGCGAAGGCGCCCCGATCTCGGGCCTCGTGCCGCAACTCGATACGATCGTGGGGACCTTCGAAGGCCACGACGTGGGTGCCGGCGATGTCTCCGGCTCGCGTCACGGAGACGTAGAGCACGGCCGGGTCCGGTGTTCCCTCGGGCGGGCCGAGCCGCCACGCCGCCTTCCGGTCGAGCGCGGCGACCACGGCATCCGCCAGAACACGAGCCGTGCCCGACGGGTGGTCCCGCTTGTGCCGGTGGTGCGCTTCATGGAGGTGGACGTCGTACTGCGGGAC
>JAHHMJ010000671.1 GCA_018678395.1 Gemmatimonadota bacterium
GGCGACATCCGCGGCACGCGGGAAGCGGCCGACCGCGCGGGCCGCTTCGGGGTAACCGAGGAGCCGATGCGGCTCTGGTACCTCTCGGCGACATCGCACTACGAATGGGATTTCCCCGCGGCGCGCGATCAGCTCGACACGCTCCTCAATTCGGAACCCGACTTCGCCGAGGCCTGGTACCTGCTCGCGCAGGTCGGCGAGATGCAAGGCGACCAGATCATGGCCCGCCGCGGCTACAGCCGCGCGCACGACATCGATCCCGACCGCTTCATGATGCCCCGCCGGGTCGACGACGACGTCATCCACGATGCAGTGGCCCGCGCCAGCGAGTCGCTGCCGGACCAGTTCCGCGAACTGCTCGACGAGCTCGCGGTCACCGTCCGTGACGTTCCGGACGAGGATCTCGCGCGGAACGAAAGTCCCGAGGGCGCACCGATCCCGCCCGACGTGCTCGGCCTGTTCGTGGGCAGCAGCCAGCTCGAAAAGAGCGTGTTCGACGTCGGTGACCAGCCTGGCCTGATCTTCCTCTTCCAGCGCAACCTCGAGCGCGTCTGCCCGGACGAGGAGACGCTCGTCGAGGAGATCCACGTCACCCTGTGGCACGAACTCGCGCACTACCTCGGCTTCGAGGAAGAGGACATGCCCGAACTCGGCCTCGAATAGCCCCCACGATCCGGAGATTCCCGTGACCTCCTTCGACCGCACCCTGGTCACCGCCGCCCTCCCCTACGCGAATGGCCCGATCCACCTCGGGCACCTCGCCGGCGTGTACGTGCCGTCGGACATCTACGTGCGTTTCCTGCGCTCAATGGGCGAAGACGTGCTGTTCATCTGCGGGTCCGACGAGCACGGCGTGCCGATCACCATCGCCGCCGAGCAGGCGGGCATCTCGCCGAAGGAGCTCGTCGACCGGAACTACCCGATGATCCTCGACAGCTTCAAGGCCCTGGGCGTGGAGTTCGACAACTACAGCCAGACCAGCCGCGAGATCCACCACGAGACGTCGTCGGAGTTCTTCCTCGACCTGCACGCGTCGGGCGTCCTCGAGCAGGGCTCGAGCCTGCAGTACTACAGCGAGGAAAACGACCGCTTCTACCCGGACCGCTACGTGCTCGGCACCTGCCCCAACTGCAAGAACGAGAAGGCCCGCGGCGACCAGTGCGAGAACTGCGGCAGCCAGATCGAACCCGACGAGCTGATCAATCCCTTCAGCGCGCGCGACGGCGCGAAGATCACGTTGAAGGAGACCACGCACTGGTTCTTCCCCCTGGGCAAGCTGCAGGAGTGGCTGCAACCGTGGGTCGAGTCGCACCCGGAGTGGCGGGAGAACGTGCGCAACTACTGCCGGGGCTGGTTCGACAGCGGGCTCGGCAACCGCGCGGTCACCCGCGACCTCTCGTGGGGCGTGCCCGTTCCGCTGCCCGGCCACGACGGCAAGGTGCTCTACGTGTGGTTCGACGCGCCGATCGGCTACATCTCGGCCACGCGCGAGTGGGCATCGGCGCAGGGCGATCCCGAGGCCTGGCGCAAGTGGTGGCAGGACGAGTCGACGCGCCTCGTGCACTTCATCGGCAAGGACAACATCGTCTTCCACGCGATCCTGTTCCCCGCGATGCTGCACGCGCACAGCGAGGACTACGTGATCGTCGACAACGTCCCGGCCAACGAGTTCCTGAACCTCGAGGGCGGCAAGCTCTCGACGAGCAAGGGCTACGCGGTCTGGCTGCCCGACTACCTCGAGAAGTTCCCGCCGGACTCGCTGCGCTACTGCCTGGCGCGCAACCTGCCCGAGACCCGCGACACCAACTTCACCTGGGACGACTTCCAGGCCCGGCACAACAACGAGCTCGCCGACGCACTCGGGAACTTCATCAACCGCGCGCTCACGTTCACCGAGAAGTACTTCGAGTCGAAGGTGCCCCCGCGCGGCGAGCTGATCGACGCCGACAACACGGCGCTGGACGGGATCCTCGCCGCGGCGGAGAAGATCGAAGCGCAAATGCGCGCCTTCGAGATTCGCGGAGCGGCCGAGACACTGTTCCTGCTCACGAAGGAAGCCAACCGCTACTTCGACGAGGCCGAGCCCTGGGCGACGCGCAAGACCGATATGGCCCGGTGCGGGAC
>JAHHMJ010000017.1 GCA_018678395.1 Gemmatimonadota bacterium
CCGGCGGGCGTCATGAGGATTCGCAGTCCGCTCAGGGCTTCCGCACCTTGGCGACGCGGCGGAGCGTCGCCTCCCACCGGTCGACGTAGGTCTCCATCGAGTGCCGGTTCGCGACCCGCTGACGCGCCGCCTCGGACATCCGCTCCCGGAGCGCCGGTTCGTGAACCATCCGCTGCAGCGCCGAGGCGAGCGTCCCCGGTCCGAAGTCCGAGGTGACGCGTCCCGGGCGCGCGTCGGGATCGACTCCCTCCACCAGCACGTCGTGGGCCCCGCTGACCGGGGTCGACAGGACCGGAACGCCGAGTGCCATGGCCTCCAGCATGACGTTGGCCATCGACTCGGTATCCGACGAAACGACGAGAAGGTCGAGCGCGGCCAGGGCGGGCCACGGATCGTCGAGGCGCCCGGTGAACCGGATGCGATCGATCTGGCCCAGATGGCGCGCGTGCTCCTCGAGCGTCGTGCGCTCGGGTCCGTCACCGACCACGACGCCCGTGCACCCGGGAACCCGGGCCACGGCCTCGATGAAGCGGTCGCCCCGCTTCGCTCGCACCAGGCGCGCGACCAGCCCCACGAGGATGCCCTGCTCGGGGAGACCGAGGCTGCGCCGCGCTTCGGCCTTCGACGGGATGCCCTCGGGCACCGCGATCCCCTTGGGAATCACTTCGAGCCGATCCTCGGGCATGGAGGGGAGGAGCTGGCGGTAGCGCTCGGCCACGTCCGTGGCGCTCACCACGGTGTGCCGAACCACGCGCCGGAACAGCCAGCGGTACTTGGCGTTGCGCGGCAGGTCCGTGGCGAGCCCGATGCGGGAGACCACCGGAACGAGGGCGGCCTTGGCACCGAGGGCGAGGTGCAGCGTCTTGCGGAACGTACCGACCAGCAGCACGTCCGCGTCGAAGCGCGACAGGGCACGGGCGACCCGAACCGAACTGAAGAGGGAGGCGTCGCCGCCGACGTGCAGGCGCGAGACCTCCAGGCCGAAGTTGGCCGCACGCTCCATCACCAGCGGCCGGTTGCAGAAGAAGTGTACGGTATGCCCTCGGGACTGCAGCGCCGCGAGCAGACGCGACACGGCGATTTCGGCCCCACCCCACTCGGGGGCCCCGTTGTGAGCGGCGATTCGCAGCATGCGGCCCGATGGCACCTCGGTCATGCGCCCCCGACCTGTCCCAACAGCCAGGCGGCCGCGAGCGCTCCGTAGATGGCGAGCACGTAGCCGGCCACGGGAATCCCGGGGAGCCAGAAGATCAGGGCCACCGTCCCGGCGAGGAGGCCGGCGACGGACATCGGGTCCTGGAAGAGAGACTCGGACATGCGTGCGGGTGCCGGAGGCGTAGCGGTTGCGCGACTCCGATGCATGGGACGGCGCCCCGGTCCCGGCAAGCCCCGGCCGTGCGACAGGGGCAGCGCCGAGGCGATCGCGTGGTCCCCCCGGGGGGGGTCGTCCAGGATCGTTCGTGCCGACGTCCCCCATCGAACTTGCGAGACCTCCGACGCACCCGGATAGCCCCGTTTGCGGGGGTCCCCCCGGGGGGGATCTTGACGGGGGGTGAGCTGGCCGGGCATGATCGAGGAAGGTCACTTCCGTTCCCTCGCTCCGGAGGCGTCGTGTCCGCCGGCAACGTCCGACAGCTCGTCCACAGGACCGCGATCATCGAAGGTCACGTCCGGGCGGTGAAACGGCTCTTCGAGGAGGGCCGACCCACTCTCGAGATCCTGACCCAGTTGAGCGCGGTGCGCTCTTCCTTGAATCGACTGCAGCACGTGCTCTTCGAGGAGCACGTCGAGACGCTCCTCCTCGACCTGGAGACCCCCGAACAGCGCTCGGCCGCGGTCGCCGACATCCGAGCGGCGATGGAGACGCTCGCGTGAGCGTGACGGGGTCGAGCCGCATCGACGGCCGCTCCCTCGATCTGGACACCGTCGGGGCGGTCGCCAACGCCGGGATCACCGCGCTCGGGCTGGATGCCACCGCCCGTGCCCGCATGGAGCGTTCCCGCGCCGTCGTCGACGCCGCCCTCACCCGGAACGACCGGGTCTACGGCATCAGCACCGGCTTCGGACGCCTGTCGGAGGTCTACATCGGCGAGGCCCGTCGCCAGGACCTGCAACTGAATCTCGTGCGCAGCCACGCCTCCGGAGTCGGTCGACCGCTCGAGCGGGCCGAGGTGCGGGCCATGATGGTCTTGCGTGCGAACGCGCTCGCCCGTGGGAACTCCGGATGTCGGCCCCTCCTGGTGGATCGCCTGCTGGATTTCATCAATCGCGGCCTGACCCCCGTCGTACCCGAGGTGGGCAGCGTCGGGGCGAGTGGTGACCTCGCCCCCCTGGCACACGTCGCGCTCGCGCTGATCGGCGAGGGCGGCGTCGATGACGGGGGCCGGCCTCGTCCGGCCGCCGCGGTCCTGGCCGAGCAGGGGCTCGAACCGCTGCGGCTGCTCGAAAAGGAGGGCCTGGCGCTGATCAACGGCACGCAGGCGACCACGGGACTCGGTTCGCTGGCGGCCCTCGCCTCTCGAACCGCGCTCGAGTCGGCCGAGGCGGCCGGTGCGGCATCCCTCGAGGCGCTGCGGGGCACGCCGGCGCCCTTCCACGAATCCGTCCACGAAGCCCGTCCGCATCCGGGCCAGCAGGCCAGCGCGCGGCGACTGCGCGCCCTCCTCGACGGATCCGAGATTCGCGAATCGCATCGCTTCGACGACCCGCGGATCCACGACGCGTACTCGCTGCGGTGCATGCCCCAGGTCCACGGAGCGGCGCGGGAGGTACTCGGGTACGCCTGGCGGATTCTCACCACCGAGTGCAACGCGTCGACCGACAACCCCCTGGTCTTCGCCGAGGGCGCCGACGGCGAGGGGTCCATCGTGAGTGCGGGCAACTTCCATGCGCAGATCGTCGCCCAGGCGCTCGACTTCATGGCGATCGCGCTCGTCGATCTCGCCTCGGTCTCGGAGCGGCGCATCGAGCGCCTGCTGAACCCCGATCTTTCGGGGCTGCCGGCCTTCCTCGCCCGTGACCCGGGAGTCGAGTCGGGCTTCATGATCGCTCAGGTGGCCGCGGTCGATCTCCTGTCGGAGATGCGCGTGCTGGCGCACCCCGCGTCGGTGGATTCGGTGAGCACGAGCGCGGCCAAGGAGGACCACGTCAGTATGGGGATGGCCGCCGCTCGCAAGCTGCGTCGGGTCGTGGAGTGCCTCGAGTACGTGTTGGCGATCGAACTGCTGGTGGCGGTGCAGGCGCTCGAGTTCCATCGCCCGCTCCGCCCGGGTCGGGGGGTGGCCCGTGTGGTCGACGTGGTCCGGGAGCGGGTGGCGCCCCTCGACGGCGACCGCTCCCTGACCGAGGACATCGAGCAGCTGCGCACGGCTCTGCGCTCGGGTGCGTTCGCGGCGCTGTGGTCGGATTTCACTTCTCATCCGGATCCGGAGGACTCCCCATGAGCCCGAGCTCCGAAGCCCGCACCGTGCGGGCCCCGCGCGGCACGACGCTGCGGTGTCGCGGCTGGTTGCAGGAAGCCGCGCTGCGCATGCTGATGAACAACCTCGATCCGGAGGTGGCGGAGCGGCCGGAGGATCTGGTCGTCTACGGAGGGACGGGACGGGCTGCACGCAGCTGGGAGGCGTTCGACGCCATCGTGCGGGCGCTGGAAACGCTGGGCGACGACGAGACCCTTCTTGTCCAGTCCGGCAAGCCGGTGGGGGTCTTCCGCACACACGCCGACGCACCCCGGGTCCTGATCGCCAACAGCAACCTCGTCGGTCGCTGGGCGCGGTGGGACACGTTTCGCGAGCTGGAGAAGGCGGGCCTCATCATGTACGGGCAGATGACGGCCGGGTCGTGGATCTACATCGGGACCCAGGGCATCCTCCAGGGGACGTACGAGACCTTCGGGGCCGTCGCGCGGCAGCACTTCGGTGGATCGCTCGCGGGCCGGTGGATTCTGACCGGTGGACTCGGGGGCATGGGTGGGGCGCAGCCGCTGGCCGCGACGATGAACGGGGCCGCGTGTCTCGCGGTCGAGGTCGACGAGCAGCGCATCGCCCGCCGGGTGGAGACCGGCTACTGCGATGTGCTCGAGCGGGACCTCGATCGCGCGCTTGCCGTGGTGCGCGACGCCACCGAACGGGGCGAGGCCCGCTCGGTGGGCCTCGTCGGCAACTGTGCCGAGGTCCTTCCGGAACTCGTGCGCCGCGGGGTCGTCCCCGACGTCGTCACCGACCAGACGTCCGCGCACGACCCTCTCAACGGCTACGTCCCCGGCGGCATGTCGTTGACCGAGGCCGAGGACCTGCGCGCGAACGACCCCGACGTCTACCAGCGGCGCGCCTTCGCCTCCATGGGCGAGCACTGCCGGGCCATGGT
>JAHHMJ010000002.1 GCA_018678395.1 Gemmatimonadota bacterium
GGACGGGGCTGGAGCGATTCCCGTCTCGGGATGCCGAGCCGGTGGCGCACCTGTCGACCTGGGGCTCTCATCCGCGCTGGTTGGTGTCGCGCTGGATCGACGCCGTCGGACTCGAGGCGGCAGGCGATCGGATCGCCATGGACAACCGCGTCCCGCCGCTCGGCTTCGTTCCCCTCGGGCCACTCGACCGTGCGGTCGCCGACATCGCCGCGGCGGGTGGGGTCGCGCGTTCCGCGGGGCGCGGGAGCGGTGCGCTGTGGGTCGCCGGCCTCGATCCGCGCACCCTCCTGGCGCACGTCGACGGCTTCGTCCAGGACCCGGGGGCCGCCCTCGTCGGCCGGTACGCGGCCCCTCCGGAGGGCGCGATCGTCGCCGATCTCTGCGCCGCTCCCGGTGGGAAAGCCCTGTATCTGGCCCGGACCGCCACCTATGTTCTCGCGGCGGATCCTTCGGCTCCCCGACTCGCGCTACTTCGTCGCAACGTCGAACGCACCGGGCTGCCCGTCGGCGTGGTGCGGGCGCGGGCCGAGGCGCCGCCGGTGGCCGGGGTCGATCTGGTGTTGGCGGACGTGCCCTGTACGGGAACGGGTACACTGCGCCGGCACCCCGACGCGCGGTGGCGGCTCTCTCCGGAAGAACCCGCCCGCCTCGCACAGGTGCAGGCACGATTGCTGCACGGAATCGCGCGTGCGGTACCCCCTGGAGGACTTCTGGTGTACAGCACCTGCAGCCTGGAAACGGAAGAGAACGAAGACCGGGTGGGGGCATTTCTGGACGACCACCCGGACTTCCGCGTCGAGCCCCCGACGGGTCGGGAGCTTCCGGACGTAGGGGACGACGGATACCTGCGGGTCCTGCCCGAGCGGACGGGATTCGACGGTGCGTTCGCGGCGCGTTTGCGGCGCGGCCACAGAGGATAGAGAGATGAACCTGGGAAGTTCGATTCGCCGCCGCCGCAAGGGCGGCCGCCCCGACGAGCAGCCCCGGCGCCCCCTCCCGGAGGGGGTGGCGGCGCTGGTGTCGCCGCGTGTCCTCGGCATCGCGGCGGCCGTCGCGGTGGTCGGACTCGGAGGCGGCTTCCTGTTCGCGACGCAGGTCCTCTTTCCGGCGCCCGAGTTGCTGACGGGGTTCGTCGAAGTCCCCGACGTGCGCGGCAACCGCCTGAGCGACGTCGAGGCCGTGCTCGCCGAGGCCGGCCTCGAGCTGGGTGCGGTGGATCGGTTCTCCCACCCGCTGGCGGACTCCGGGTCGGTCGTCGGGCAGGCACCTCTGCCGGGTCAGTTGATCCTGCCCGGGCAGACGGTGCGCGTCGCCACCAGCATCGGGGCCGACCGGCGGCCCATCCCCACGGTCTCGCGACTCGTGGGGGCGCAGGCCGCCGATCTGCTCAGGGCGTCCGGCTTCACGGTCACGGTCGACTCGGCCGAGAGCGATCTGCCTCGGGGTGGGGTCGTCGAGGTCGTGCCGGAAGAGGGGACCTCACTCTCCCTGCCGGCCGAGGTGCGACTCACTCTGAGTCTCGGGCCACCCTCGGTCGAGGTGCCCGCGCTCCTGGGCCTTTCCGAGGTGGTGGCTCGCGATTCGCTGACCGCGTTGGGGCTGGTCGTCGGTGACGTCGAAGAGGTGTTCCGCTTCGGCCGAGATCAGGGGCGGGTCGTCGGCCAGGAGCCACCGGCCGGCACCGAAATGGAACGGGGCGCGGCAGTCCGCCTCGTGGTCGGTCGGCGCGGCGGCGGATGACCCGCGGACCCGGGGCTTTCCCCGGAACCCGGGAATCGACAGACTGGTAGCAACCATCATGGATTCCCATCCGCCTTCCCGTCGCCCGTCGAAGCTCCCCTACGTCGCCGCGCTCCTCCTCATGGGGATGGTCGTGGTGGCGGCGTGGTTGGGCCGTGATCGCTATACGGCGATCATCGCCGGCAGCGACGCCCCCACCTTCTCGGCGATGACCCTCGACGGCGCGCCCGTTTCCCTCGCCGATCTCGACGGCAAGGTGGTGCTGCTGAACGTCTGGGCAACGTGGTGCCCACCGTGCCGATTCGAGATGCCCTCGATGCAGCGGCTCCACGAGGCGGTGGACGACGAGGACTTCGTGGTTCTCGCCGTCAGCGTGGACGCAGCCGAGCCCGGCGAGCCCGACGTGTTCGGTCGGGTCGC
>JAHHMJ010000436.1 GCA_018678395.1 Gemmatimonadota bacterium
GGTCGGAGTTCCCCGACCCGACACCCATCTCTCGACCGTCGTGTCCTTCCGGTGAAGTCGGACGGGAGCTCCTCTGGGAGCGGGTCCCCAGATGTATTCGATGGTGACCTTCCGTTCCGTCGTCTTCACCAGGGACGATCTGACAATCATGGTGCTGGACTCGTGTCTCACGTGAGTCGGGAAGTAGTCCATGGGATACGACCCGTACTCTCGCTTGTCACCGCCCCCCTTGGCCTTGGCGTCGTAGATCGACTTGAAGGCACCCGCCAGAGCTACGCCATCTCCACCGTCGTGCTTGTCGATGCGCGAGGCCACACTGTAAGTGTCGAAGGACTCCCAGGTCCGCTTCGTGACCCGCCTGTAGAGCTTCTGGGGCCTGGGCTGTGCCTTGGGTTTCGGAATCGGCGGCGGAGTCGGCCTCGACCACGCCACCACTCTGACGGCCCGATAGTAGCTGCTCTCGGTTCCGTTGATCTGACCAGCCAGCGCGGCGGGGATCTCCCCAGCCCCGATCTGCGCCGACGAGGTCGCATCGACGAACACAAAGCCCCTCATCAACCTCCCTTGAACATAGGCTACGGTGTTCCGGGCTCTCCTTCTCGACAGCTTGTAGTTGTGGGATCGGGAACCGGTCCTGCTCGCTTCCCCGATCAAGGCGAAGCTGCCCCCAACGGAGAGAAGCGGTACGACGTGACGGTCGAGCCACAGCTTGTGAACGGGACGAAGCTGATCGTCGTTGATCCCGAAGCCATGAAGCTGTGCCCCGATTCCCTCTGGAAGTCCAGGGATCTCGGTTACGTCGCCGTGCTCACTTCTCATGATTCCCTCCCTGCGAGAGTAGCGGCGGAGTTGGTCTCGTAGCTCCCCGAGTCGAGTATCAGGAGCGCCCCTGGCGAGCGTCGACCGGAGATTCGAGGGCTCCTACAGGGTTAGGCAGGAAATCCGAGGGAACAGGCTCATCGGCAGGTGATTCCGCGGCCGCGCGGTCGCGCCTGCGCGGGGACCACCGAGGACCTGGTCTGCCTGGATCGCCGACACCTCACGATCGAACGGTCGCATCCGCCCACGTGAACCGCTTGGGTTCGTCGGCGGAACTCGGTATTTTCCACGCTCGGGCAGAAGAGATCAGGGGTCGACCGAGAACACTGCGCGATTGGTGTGCTGGTCGAACAACGGGAGCGAGGATGTCGGACGAGCAGAGCGGCGCAAAGAATACCCTGTCCATCCGTGACAATCGGACCGGTCGGGACTACGAGGTCGAGATCCACGAGGGCGACGTGATCCGGGCGATGGACCTGCGCCAGATCAAGGTCGACGAGGGCGACTTCGGGATGATGTCGTACGACCCCGCGTTCGTGAACACCGCGTCCACCCGCTCGACCGTCACCTACATCGACGGCGCCAACGGGATCCTCCAGTATCGGGGCTACCCGATCGAGCAGTTGGCCGAGCGCTCCTCGTTCCTCGAGGTGGCGTACCTGCTCCTCAAGGGCGAACTGCCCACCCAGAGCGAACTCGACGCCTTCGTTCAGGACGTGACCTTCCACACGTACGTGCACGAGAACATGCGCGACCTGCTGGATTCGTTCCGGTACGACGCCCACTCCATGGGGATGATGATCAGCGCGGTCAGTGCGCTGTCGACCTTCTACCCCGAGGCCAAGAACGTTCACGACCCGGACACGCGCTGGATTCAGATCAACCGGCTCGTCGCGAAGATGCCGACGCTCGCCGCCTTCGCGTACCGGTACCACCGCGGGCTGCCCCTGGTCTACCCCGAGAACGAGCTCTCGTACTCGGCGAACTTCCTGAACATGCTCTTCCGGATCGGCGTGAAGGAGTACAGGCCGAATCCCGTGCTGGAGCGTGCTCTCGACGTGCTCTTCATCCTGCACGCCGACCACGAGCAGAACTGCTCGGCGACCACGATGCGGGTCATCGGCAGCGCCGAGGCCGATCCCTTCTCGGCCATGGCCGGGGCGATGGCCGCGCTCTACGGCCCGCTCCACGGCGGAGCCAACGAACAAGTGCTGCGCATGCTGCATCGGATCGGCGACGTCAAGAACGTCCCCGAGTTCATCAAGGGCGTGAAGAATCGCGAGGAGCGCCTGATGGGCTTCGGTCACCGGGTCTACAAGTCGTACGATCCGCGCGCCGCCATCATCAAGCGGACCGCCGAAGAGGTGTTCGAAGTCACGGGGCGCAACCCGCTTCTGGACATCGCGCTCGAACTCGAGCGGATCGCCCTCGAAGAGGACTTCTTCGTTTCGAGGAACCTCTATCCGAACGTCGACTTCTATTCGGGCCTGATCTACCAGGCGCTGGGCTTCCCGGTCGAGATGTTCCCGGTCCTCTTCGCGATTCCGCGAACCGTGGGATGGCTGGCTCAGTGGCAGGAGCTGATCGAGGATCCCGAGCAGCGCATCGCACGGCCCCGCCAGGTCTTCACGGGCTCCGAGCGGCGTGAGTTCGTACCCGTCGAGGAGCGCGGCTGAGCGACCGGCTGCAGATCGTCGACGTCGGGCTCATCGGGCTCGACGGGGCGATCGGTGCCAGCCTGATCGTCGGTCCCGAGATCGTTCTGTGCGATCCGGGGCCGGCGACGGGCCTCGATCGTCTCGAGGAGCGGGCTGCCGCTCTCGGAGTGCCCCTCTCCGAGGTCCGGCACGTCTGCCTGACCCACGTCCATCTGGATCACGCGGGTGCGGCCGGTCACCTGGTCGAGCGGTATCCACAGCTGACCGTCCACCTGCACGTCGACGGGGCTCCGCACCTCGTCGATCCCTCCCGACTGGTGGCGAGCACTCGGCGCACCTTCGGAGAGGCGCACGACCGGCTGTGGGGTGAGGTCCTCCCGATTCCGGCCGATCGAATCCGCGTGTGGCGGCCGGGTGAGAAGGGTCCTCTGCCGTGGCTGCGCGCGGTGGCGAGCCCCGGTCACACCGCCCACCACGTCTCCTACCTCGACGAGACGACCGGCACCCTGGTGGCGGGAGACGTCCTCGGGATTCTCCTGCACGAGGACGCGCCCCTCCACCCGGCCACGCCGCCCCCCGGCGTGGATCTCGTGGCGTGGGACGCCTCCCTGACCGAGCTGGCGGCCATCGGCCCCGAACGGGCGGTCTGGAGCCACTTCGGAGTGCACGCGGGCGTCCAGGCCCGGCTGGCCGAGTATCGGGATCTGCTCATGCAGCTCGTGCGCCGTGTGGCTGCCGCTCTCGCGACGGGTCCGGCCGCGGCCAGAGAGGATGCGGTGCGGTTCGACGCCGAGAGTCGCGACCGTCTGCGCCCGCACTACGGTGAGAGCGTCGATCCCTACTTCGACGCCTTCTCCGCCGGTACGGACTACGCCGGGGTGCGACGCTTCGTCGAGAAGAACCCGGACTGGAGTTCGCCGGGACCGCGTTGAGCTGCCTCGGCTCGAACTAGGCTGACCCCGCCTCGAGGGGCGCTGCGAACCCGACGACCGTCCCGCAGGGTGCCAGTACGAAGATCTCGTCCATTCCGTAGAAGGTCTGACGCCGGGGTACGACGACGGGGTAGGGGGCCAGCGCGTCGACGAGCGGGTCCAGGGCATCGACCTTCACGAACAGGGGGGTGCGGCCCGTCCCGATGTGCTCGAGTACCCCGGGCACGTCGTCCGCGACGCTGGCCCGACTCTGGTACATCACCTCGACGTCACCCTTCGACATCATGGCGAATCCGAGCGCGTCGCCGTGGGGAACGGTGCCGGTCAACTCGAAGCCGAGTGCTTCGGTCCAGAACGGCAGACAGGGCTCGATCTCGTCGACGGTGATGAGGGGGGTCATCTGCTTCATGGGCACCTCGGCGTGGGTGGGTGGGCGTGTTCAGGCGGCCGTCATCCCCAGCTCTTCGAGCCGGGGGAGTTCTGGCGGAGCGCGGTGAGGTGGCGGGCCCCCGCGGCCCAGTACTCGAGCGTCTCGGGAAGGGCGGGCTGGAGCTCGGGGTCGTCGAGGCCGGAGTGGGACCCGGCCCGCAGAGCGCGGACCTCCGTAGCGATCACGTTCATGGTCGCGCCGTCCTTCTGCAATC
>JAHHMJ010000036.1 GCA_018678395.1 Gemmatimonadota bacterium
ACCATGCGTACATGTACCGCCCTTATCGCAGTCGCCTTCCTCGCGGCCTGCGGATCCGGCGCCGACGCGCCGGCGGACGAGGCTCCCATGGATGAGGCGGCCGAGACGATGGATGCGGCTCCCACCATGGCGGACTTCGCCGGCACCTGGGAGCTGACGGCCAACGTCGAGGGGGCCGACGCCCCCGTCGAGGTTCGGCTCGAGGGCGCCGCCGACGGCACCTGGACGATGTACCTCCAGGATCGCGAGCCGATGATGACCCAGGCGATGATGATGGGAGACAGCCTCGTCATGGAGATGGCGCCCTATGAGAGCGTGCTCCGTGAAGGCGTGATGGTGACCACCCGCTCGGCCGTCGTCATCGACGGAGACCGCATGATGGGCAACCTCGTGGCCACCTATCAGACCCCCGAGGGCGAAGAGGTCGTGAGCGGCAGCATGGAGGGTATGCGGTCCGGCATGTAGCGGCCCGCACGGAGGCGGAGGGGCGGCGCCCGGAAGGTCAGCGGAGCCGTCCCTCCAATTCCGCGTACACCTGTTGGACGGCCCGCGGACCCTGGCTGGACCGCAGGCTCCAGGACTCGAACTCGCCGAACGTCGCCTGCTCCATCGCGGTCTCCATCGGTACACCGCCCTCGTGGAGTCGACGGGCCTCGGCGATCACCGCGACGATGGCCTGCCGGAAGGTTTCGAGTTCCTCCTCGAGAACGGCCGGCGCATCGACGAATCCGTGCCCCGGCACGTAGATGTCGACGTCCATGGCCTGGGCGCGCTCGATCATCGCCACCCACTCGGTCGGGTAGGCGCTCCGCATCGCCGGGAAGACCCGGTGCAGGTAGGCCTCGCTCAGGAAGAGCACCCTGTCGTCGGGCAGGTAGACGGCGAGGTCGCCGCCCGTGTGGGCACGGCCGAGGAAGTGCAGTTCGATCCGGCGATCCCCGAGCGTGATCTCGGCCCGGTCGTCTACCCGGTCGGTCACGGGCCGCGCACCCGCTCCCTCGGGTGACGCGGCGGCCACCTGCTCGGCCGAGGTGGGATGGGCCCACACCCGTACGTCCTCCGGGAAGGCCGCGTTGCCGCCGGTGTGATCTCCGTGGTCCGACGCCACGACGAGGTGCGTGATCGGAGCCGCCGTGATGTCGGCGATGTGATCGACCAGGCGTTGCGTCTCCTCCAGGTTGCCCTGGCCGTCGGCCACCAGGACGCCCTCGTCCGTCACCACGAACATGCTCACCGTGGTGAACCACTCCTCGCCGGCCGAGCGGAGCTGCTCGTAGGTGAAGACCCCGGGTGCGATCTCCTGGACGCGGGGGAAATCCTCCCGCGTGTACCCCCGCGCGAAGGGGTCGGCAGTGGGAAGCGGTCGATCCGCCGTTGCGGCCTCGTCCGGCGCGGCACTCGAAGCCTGCGGGGCGATGTCGCCGGCCTCGTCCGGCGCCCCGCATGCACCGAAGGCCAGGAGGAGCGGGATCGCGAGGACGAAGACGAGACGAGGTCGCGGCCTCGTCGGCGGGAGGATCGGGGCGCAGCCGCTGGGTGTCATGGAGTCCTCACGAAGGGGGGGTCGGAAAGCAGTCGGTCTGATCAACGAGGGGCACCGTCTTCGAGGCCCCGGGAGGCAGCGAGCCCCGCCACACTCTCGAGCCGCTGCCGGACGAGCGGCCCGACCTCGGCACCGAAGAGCTCGATGGACCGCAGTACCGATTCGTGGGGCAGCGGCCCCACCGAGAACTGCAGAAGGGTCCGATCGTGCCCGAACAGCGCCTGCTGAGCGAGAATCTTGTCCGCGACCTCACGGGGATCGCCGACGAACAGCGCGCCGTCCGGGTCGCACTCGGCTTCGAACCGTGCGCGAGTGGGCGGTGGCCAGCCACGCTCCCGACCGATGCGTCCCATGGTCTCGAGATACGGAGGCCAGGCGATCTCCCGGGCCTCGGTCGCGTCGTCGGCGATGAAGCCGTGCCCGTTGATGCTGAGCGGCAGTCGACCGACCACCCCGGCTTGCGCGGCGGCCTCCCGGTAGAGCTCCACGAGCGGCCGGAACCGAGCGGGCGTTCCGCCGATGATGGCGAGGGCCATGGGCAGTCCGAGCCCCGCAGCCCGCACGACGGAGCGCGGCGTACCGCCGACCGCGATCCAGATCGGAAGGCGATCCTGAGCCGGTCGGGGATACACCGGGCGGTCGTCGATGTCCGGCCGATGACGCCCTCGCCACTCCACGCGCGTCCGCTCACGGAGGCGCAGGAGCAGGGCCAGCTTCTCGTCGAAGAGCTCCTCGTAATCGGCCAGATCCTGGCCGAACAGAGGGAAGGACTCGGTGAAGGACCCACGCCCGACCATGATCTCGGCGCGTCCTCCCGAGAGCTGGTCGAGGGTCGCGTATTGCTGAAATACCCGCACCGGGTCATCGGAGCTGAGCACCGAGACGGCCGGAGTCAGCCGGATGCGCGTCGTTCGCGCGGCCGCGGCGGCCAGTACCACGGCCGGAGCCGAGACCGCGTAGTCGGCTCGGTGGTGCTCTCCGACGCCGAACACGTCCAACCCCACCCTCTCGGCGCACTCGACCTCTTCGACGAGGGCGCGCAAACGCGATCCGGCACCGTGCTGCTCGCCCGTTGCGGGGTCGAGCGCGGTCTCCCCGAAGCTGTAGATCCCGAGTTCCATGGGGCGGATCGTACCGACCCACGGCCCAGGTCACAAATCGACCCGCCTTCCCCGATCAGCGCGGCTGGACTCCGCGCCGCGCCGCCTTCAGCGGATGTCGCGGGAAGACGAGCGTATCGTAGACCGCGTCGCCCGGCCGGCCACCGTCGGGGTAGTCGGCCGCCTTGTTCGGAAACACGGGCCGGTCGTGGCTGTTGATGTAGGCCGAAACGTGCTGGGCCTCCTCGTCCGTGAGGCTACCGGGTGCGTTCAGGGGCATCGCGAAGCGGATGAAGCCCGCCAGCGTCCAGATGCGCGCCGCGCCCGCGCCGTCATTCCACGAACGGGGGCCCCAGAGGGGAGCGGGCCGGGCGACTCCGAGGTCGAGCCCCTGCCCGTCCTCGCCGTGGCAGATCGTGCAGTTCGCCTCGTAGAGCCGTCGACCCCGCTCGACATCGAGGTCCTCGATCGCGATGCGGGCCTCGGGCGCGATCCGGTTCACGCCGCGCCACGGGGGGGACTCATCCGCGGGATGTTCGCTCTCCAGCCAGGTGATGTACGCCGAGAGGGCGAGGGCCACGGGGTGATCCGGCGGGGGTGGGCGCCCGTTCATGCTGCGCAGGAAACAGCCGTCGATCCGTTCCCGGAGATCGACCTCCCGCGCATCCCGATTCCGGAACTGCGGAAAGAGGCCGGCCACGCCGACCAGCGGAAGCGAGTACTCCCGCTGGCCACCGTTCATGTGGCAGCTGAAGCACGTGAGGTCGTTGCCGAGGAATTCCGCCGCCCCCCATCGGGCCGGATCCCGAGCGATGCGGTAGCCCAGCCGGATGCGCTCGGCGATCTCCGGATCGGGGTGCACGGGTCCGGAGAGGGGATCGCGCGGAAGTTCGTTGACCTCGTTAATCGTGGCGGCGGCCGGAACGAGCCCCACC
>JAHHMJ010000599.1 GCA_018678395.1 Gemmatimonadota bacterium
GGGCGTCACCTCTTCGGCGACCAGGGGACGCATTCGGTCGGCGACGTCGCGGTCCACCCGCGTGACACGGCGGTGGTGTGGGTCGGCACCGGCGAGCGCGCCAGCCGCCAGAGTTCGAGCTGGGGCGACGGCGTCTACAAGTCCACCGACGGTGGGCAGAACTGGCGCAACATGGGACTCGCCGACTCGAAGCACATCGGTCGCATTCGCATGCACCCGGAGGACCCGGACGTCGTCTACGTAGCGGCGATGGGGCACCTCTGGGGTCCGAACGACGAACGCGGACTCTACCGCAGCCGGGACGGCGGCGAGACGTGGGAGCGCATTCTCTCCGTCGACGAAAACACCGGCGTGGTCGACGTCATCCTGGATCCGTCGGATCCGTCCATCGTGTACGCCGCGTCCTACCAGCGGCGGCGACGGCCCTACGGCTTCCACGGCGGCGGCCCGGGCAGCCAGCTCTGGAAGAGCACCGACGGCGGCGACAGTTGGACCCAGTTGACGAACGGGGGACTCGACAACGGCCTTCCCGAGGGCGACATCGGCCGCATCGGCATCGACATCTACGCCTCCGATCCCCGCATCGTCTACGTGAGCGTCGAGCAGGGCGAGCGCTACAACGCGTCGACCGCCTACGAGCAGCGCCTCGCGGGGATCTACCGCTCCGAGGACCGGGGCGAGACCTGGCAGCACATGTCGGACTGGAATCCGCGTCCCATGTACGCGTCGCAGATCAAGGTCGACCCGAACGACGACCAGCGCATCTACATGGTGAACAGCTGGTCCTGGTCGGACGACGGCGGCCGCACCTTCACGGTGCCGAGGCAGTCGCTACACGGCGACGACCGCCTGGTCTGGGTCGATCCCGCCAACTCGAACCACGTCATGAAGGCCGACGACGGCGGGCTCGGCATCTCGTGGAACCGCGGTGTGACCTGGGTCTACGTCACCAACCTTCCGGTCAGCCAGTGGTACCGGGTCGGGGTCGACAACTCCGTGCCCTTCCGGATCTGCGGAGGCCTTCAGGACAACGGCAGCTGGTGCGGACCCTCGGCCACCTACCGTTCCGAGGGCATCCTCGACCAGGACTGGTTCAAGGTCGGGGGCGGCGACGGCTTCCGGAACGTGGTCGACACCACGAACAACCGCATTCTGTACGTCGAGTCGCAGTATCTGGGACTGAACCGGGTGAACCTCGAGACCGGTGAGTCGAAGAACATCCGCCCGAACCAGCCCGAGGCGTTCATCGGGGCTCGCCGCAACTGGACGACCTGGCCCGATCTCGACAATCCCGAGCAGCGGCTGGGCAACGCCATGCCCCCCGGCAACTGGGATGGGCCCTTCATCATCTCGCCCCACGACCCGAACACCCTCTACGCCGGGCTCAACGAACTCTTCGTGAGCCGGGACCGGGGCGACAGCTGGACGTCGCTCGGCGACCTGACGACCGGGGTCGACCGGCGCACCCTGCGCGTCATGGGCGAACTGCCCGACAGCTTCACTCTCTCGCTCGATGACGGGATTCCCTACTACCCGACCCTCTCCGAGGTGACCGAGTCGCCTCTACGGGCGGGCGAGCTCTACATCGGCACCGACGATGGCCAGGTGAGGGTCTCGCGTGACGGCGGCCGCAGTTGGACGCGGGTCACCGACGCGGTTCCGGGGCTGCCCGCCGATGCCTGGATCAACGGCCTGGAGCCGTCGCGGCACGTCGCGGGTCGCGTGTACCTGGTCGCCAACAACTACCGCAACGACGACTACGCGAACTACGTCTGGCGATCGGACGATCACGGCGCGACGTGGACGCGGATCGACGGTGGCCTTCCCGCCGATCGCGTCGCTCGGACGCTGCGCGAGGATCCCCGCAATCCGGAGCTGCTCTATCTCGGCACCGAACTGGGGCTCTTCGTATCTCTCGATCGCGGCGAGACCTGGGCCGAGTTGCGCGCCGACATGCCGCTGATGGCCTTCAACGACCTCGTCGTGCACCCCCGCGACAACGACCTCGTGCTGGGCACCCACTCCCGCGGGATCTACGTGCTCGACGACGTCAACGCGCTCCAGGAGCTCACGCCCGAGGTCCGGGCCGCTCCGTCGCACCTCTTCACGGCCGAGCCCGCGCACCAGATCCGGTACGACTCGCAGCGCGGTCACACCGGAGACATGATCTTCACCGGTGAGAACCCGCCGGCGGGCGCCATCCTCTCGTTCTGGCTGCGGGACCGGGACGCCGAGGTCGATCTGAAGATCGTGGACGGCAACGGTGAAGACATCGCCCGGATCCCGGTCGGTGACGCGCGCACGGGCATCAACCGGGCCGTGTGGAACCTGCGCATGGCGCTGGGCACGGCGCAGGAGGCGCGCTTCGGACCGAGTGGACCCCTGGTCGTGCCCGGTACCTACACCGTGCGTCTGACGGCGGGCGGCGTGACCACCGAGCAGCCCCTCTCGGTGCGGGAAGACCCCCGCATCGACGTGGACCCGACGACGCGCGCCCAGTGGACCGCACAGCTTCTCGAACGGGCGCGGTTGGGCCTCCGGGCGCAGACTCTGGCCGATCGCGCCCAGGAGTTGCTCGAAGGACTCGCCGAGGGTGCGCCGGCCCAGCTGAGGGACACCGCGGCCGAGTTGGTCCGCGAGACCCGCGAGCTGCGGTCGCGTGCGAACCGACTCCGTGGCGCCGAGGGCTGGGTCGGGCCGCTGGCCGCCGACGAGGTGTCCCTGCAGGCGTTCGTCGCCGAGATGCTCGCCACGCTGGAAGGCGAGGCGGACGCGCTCGAGCGGCGCGCCGGAGGCTGATCGGACCGGCTAGACCGCGATGCCGAGGTAGTCGGCGAGGACGACGAAGAGAACGCCTGCGATGACGAGGATCGCGGCCAGCTTCAGCAGTCGCTTGAGGACGGCGAAGACCACGACGGCGGCGAGGAGCACGACCGGAATGAGCACGGCCGGTCGAGCGTTGACGAATTCCAGGATCTCGGCCATGGCGCGGGGGTCTCGAGGGAGCGGGTTCGACTGCACTACGGAGGTCGGGCCCGATATGTGCCAGCGTACGGCCTTCGACGGACCCGACAAGTGCCCGATAGGGCTTCCAACCAAGGGGGATCGATGCGCGCTGCTGCTCGGATCCTGGCTGTGGCCCTGGTGGCCGCCGGGTGCGCCGCCGAACCGGCGGAGGCCCCGGTCGGCGCAGCCGAGGCGGAGAACGTCGGGCCGCCCGCGGCCTCGACCGCAGACACCACCTCGACCGCGGACACCACCTCGACCGCGGACACGACCTCGACCGCGGACACCACCCCCACCGGAGAGACCACCCCCACCCCCGATTCCGCCCCGACCGCCGATTCCGCCCCGCTCCTGGTCACGGTCTCCGGCACCGGTGCGGAGCCGGACCGGATCCTCACCGCGGCCCGCGAGATTGTGAACTCCGTCCCCTGGCCCTCGTTGGCCACCGTCGACGCCGAGGGGCGGCCGCGGGTGCGTGTGATGGACGCGACCCCGCCCGACCACGACTTCGTCGTACGGCTGGCGACGAACCCGCGAAGCCAGAAGGTGCGGCAGATTCGGGAGTCCCCGGCCGTGGCCCTTCACTGGGTCGACGCGGCCGGACCGAGCTTCGTCACCCTGCTCGGCCAGGCCCGCCTCGTGGAGAGCGCCACCGAGAAGGCCCGCTTCTGGCAGGAATCCTGGGACCCCTTCTACCCGGATGGCCCGAACGACGCCGTGCTGATCGAGGTCCGGCCGGTCCGCCTCGAAGTGGTGTCGATCCCCCACGGACTCGAGGGCGATACCGTGACCTGGGCGGCGGACGCCGTGGAGTTCGCAGGCGGCGGTGGTTGAGGGCGTGGCTGGGGACGGCGGTCGCTGAGGGCGGCGACCGCTGGGGGAGGGCGTCGGCGCTGGAAGGGCGTCGGCGCTGGAAGGGCGTCGGCGCTGGAAGGGCGTCGGCGCTGGAAGTGCGTCGGCGGTCGCGGTGGCGGTGGCGGTGGAAGGG
>JAHHMJ010000462.1 GCA_018678395.1 Gemmatimonadota bacterium
GGGCAGACCGTCGCGCTCGGCCGCACCGGCCAGAGCCTCCACCGCCTGCAGCACGTTGGGAGCGAGCACGTCGCGCGCCCGCTCGCGGTTCGTCGTCTGGCCGAGCGCGAACGACGGGAAGCAGATCCCGCACAGCGCCGCGACCACCCATAGCGATCGTCTCATGATCCTCCCTCCTCCACGACCTCGGACACCACCAATGTGGCGTTCGTTCGGCCCCATTCGTCGGGCACGTTGCCCGGCATGTCTTCTGGTACGAACCAATCTCCATCCACCCGGAACCCGTAGTGGTACACCCCGGGGCGCACCGCCACCTCTCCCCTCCAGCCCCCACCGACCCGGTCCAGCGCGATCGGTGTCCAAGCGGTGAAGTCACCGATGACCTCGACGAGGGTCGCCGCCCGCACGCTCAGGTCGTCGAGGTAGAACACTGCACGTCGAGAGCCCGGTTCGCCGCTCAGGCGGACGACGGGCGGCGGCGGTCCCGCGAAGGTGGCGACCGTCCATCCGACGAGTACGCCTCCCTGGTCACCTGCGTCCACCAGTGTGAGCGGGTCGGGGGGCGCCCGTCCCGCGGACGCCGCGACCGTCGCCCGTCGCCCGAGCGGCACGAGCAGGGCGACACCGCCCAGCCACTCGTCGCCGAGCGGCGTGTCCCACCGGTCGGCTTCGAGCCGCACCGCCCAGCGGGGCCCACCCACCGTCAGGGCGGCTCCGCCGCGACTGAAAGCGCCGCCCGCCGACGACCAGGCGCCCGCGAAACCCTCGACGGCCCAGCGACTCTGCCGCCATCCGACCTCGATGTCGGCGCCTCGCGTCCAGAGGTCACGCTCCGCCCGCCGGACGCGCCCGTCGTCTCGCCGCAGCTCGGTGAGGGTGTGTCCGAGGCCGAGGTCGGTGCGCAGGGTGGCCTCCGCGCGCCCTTCCCGGACCCGCAGGGCCGGACCGACTCGAACGGCGGCCACCCGGTACGTGAACGGTGAGGCGATGCGGAATCCCGAGGCTCGCGCGGCGATCCCCAGGGCGGTCCCGGCCCCCGTCCAGGCCTCGACACCCGTCGATGCCGAGACGAAGTCCGAAGCCCTCAGGTCATCCGATGCGAGTCCCCCGAACAGGGTGGCATGCGCCGACGTCCGGGTGCCGGCCCAGTCCACGCGCAGCCCGGCGAGGCCGTAGAGCGCGGCTTCCGTTCGAGGCCCCTCGGGGAGGGCGCTCGCGCCTCCTGCCTGGAGCTGGACGGAGCCCTGCGCCGCCGCAGGATGGGCGGTGCCGAGGCCCAGCACCACGGCGCCGGCGAGGGTCGGGAGGGCGAGGGGGCGCGTCATCACGAACTGCGCTCCGGGGCGGGGACGGCCAGCACCGCGTTGCGATTCCCGAAGCCGTCGTCGGCGTAGCGCTCCGCGAGCGGGTCGGTGATCCACCGCTCACCGTCGATCACGAACATGTACTCGTGCAGTCCGGGCTCCATCGGGATGCGAAGACTCCAGATGCCATCACCGTCGGCGTCCTCCATCACGGCGTCGCCGGCCCACTGGTTGAAGTCACCGCTGACGGCCACCGAACGGGCGTCCGGAGCCTGGAGCATGAACTGCACGTAGACCTGGGCCGCGGCGGGCCCGGGCGTCGGTGTCGCCCACGGCCCCGGGAGGCCCAGCCACGGCCACGACGCCGCGACGAGCACCAGGGTGAGCCCTCCGGCGAGGGCGAGCGGAGACAGACGCACCGTTCTGGGGCGGAGGAGCCAGGTCAGCCGGCCCCCGCGTCGTCCTTCGGGGGCCTTCGCTCGGATCTCGGCCATGACACGGGTCTCGATCCAGGCCGGTGCCGGACCCGGTACGTCGCGCCGTAGCGACGCCGTGATCCGATCCCATAGCTCGGCCTCCCGCCGGGTCTCGTCGTCGAGCCCCCGACCGTCGACCTCGCCGTCCAGCCAGGCGTGGAGATCGTCGTTCATCGGTACGCCTCCAGAAGGGTCTGCAGTCCTTCGCGAGCGCGGTGCACACGCATCTTCAACGCCGGCACCGAGACGCCCAGCAGCGCCGACATCTCGCCGTACGGACGCCCGTCGACGTGCTTCAGGACGAACGCCTCCCGCTGTTCGGGATCGAGGCGGTCGAGCGCGGCATCCACCTGCCGTCGCAGTTCGGCTTCCCGCGCTGCGTCGTCCGGCCCGGGGTCGGGCGTGCGCAGTGGGGGCAGGACCTCGACCGAGAGGTCCGTACGACGCCGGCTCTTGAGGTGGTCGCGACACTCGTTGGCCAGGATGCGGAACAGCCATCCGCCGACGCGCGCCGGTTCACGGCAGCGCGCCAGTCGCTCGAAGCCCTTCACGAAGGCGCGCTGGACGAGGTCGGCGGCGTCGTCCGCACTCCCGACCATGCGAGCGGCGTGCGCGTACAGCACGTCCTGATACCGGCGCACCAGAACGGCGAAGGCGTCGGGCCGTCCGCTCAGGACGGCCTCCACGGTTTCGGTGTCGCTGGGTGAGGAAGGGGCCATGGGGGCAATATGGGGCGCCGGCTCCCGAACCGCCGCCGTGGCGATCCGGGAGCCGGCAGCGCCTCAGGCGACGAGGTAGAACGAAAGGGCCGCCGCCTTCCACAGCCCGACGACGCCCCGCAGGTTGCCGGCGTCCAGCTGTGCGGCACCGTGCGTATAGAATCCCGCGGCCCACCCGAGGATGGTGCCCCGGATGCCGTCGTCGTCTCCGACGGCCGCCGCCGCCTCGGTGAGCAGTTCCGTGGCGAGACTCCGGACGGCCTCGGCCTCTTCCCGAGTCACGCCGCCGGGGAG
>JAHHMJ010000614.1 GCA_018678395.1 Gemmatimonadota bacterium
CTTCGCCTCGGCGGACCCCGTATTCGCGGACCGGCTGTCGACCTGGGTGCGTGTCGACTCGGCGCCTTCGCATCGCACGTCGCGCTGACCGGCATACTGGGATGGTTGGCCTGCGGATACCTCGCCGGGTTCGCCACGGGCACCCGATTGGACGTCATCCCGAGACCGGCGCCCCCGCGCATCGGCATCGCGACGGCGGCCGTCGCCGTCGGACTCGTGGACCTCCTCTTCGTCGCCTTCGTTCAGGTTCAGGTCCAGGCGCTCTTCGGCGGTGCCGCATTCGTGGAGACGACCCCCGGGCTCTCCTATGCGGCGTACGCCCGCGAGGGGTTCTTCCAGCTGGTGACCGCGACCGCCCTCGGGCTCTCGTGGCTCCTCGCCGTGGACGGACTTCTCGGACGGCGCGAGCCGGTCGCGGCGTGGACCTTCCGCGCGCTCGCCGGCGTCCAACTCCTTCTCCTCCTCGCGATCGCCGCATCCGCGGTGCAGAGACTGAGCGCCTACGTCGATGCCTACGGTCTCACCGAGGACCGGTTCGTCGCGGTGGCGGCCCTGGGTTGGCTCGCGGTCCTGATCGTCGGGTTCGGCGCAACGATCCTGCGCGAGCGCCGCCGGTCGTTCATGGTGCTGGGCCTGGCGACGGCCTTCGTCTGGGTCGCCGGGCTACAGGTGGCGAACCCGGCCGCACGCTCGGCTGGGGACCTGCTCGACCGTCACCGGTCGGCGCTCGAGAGCGGATCGAGCGGCGCCGCCGCCGTGCGGGTCGAGGTGGCGACTCTGGATGCCCACTACCTCACGCGCCTGGGCAGCGACGCGGTACCGGTCCTGATGGAACGCTTCGCCGAGCTCCCCGAGCCGGCACGTTGCGTCGTCGCGGGATCGCTGCTGCGCGAGTGGGGACCGGAACGGGCGGCGGACTGGCGGGCCTGGAACGCATCCGAAGCACGCGCTCGCCGGTTGGTGGCGGACGCCGAGGCTCGACTTCGAGTCGAGGCGCCGCAGGGTGGTGAGACACGGTGCTCCGATCCGCTCGACGGCGGCTGAGGCCCGCGGTAGGCCTCGTGGCGCCCCCGGCGGCGATCCCGCCGCTCAGGCCTCCTTGGCCGCCTCCGGTGGACGTGCACGCAGCGTGGCCTTCACCAGATCGCGGTTCAGACGGGCGATGTAGTCCACGCTGATCCCCTTGGGGCAGGCATTCTCGCACGCGCCGTGGTTCGTGCAGCTGCCGAAGCCCTCCTCGTCGTGGGTCTCGACCATGCCCAGTACGCGGTCCCAGCGCTCGGTCTGCCCCTGGGGCAGGAGTCCGAGGTGCGCGACCTTGGCGCTGGTGAACAGCATCGCCGAGGCATTCGGGCAGGCAGCGACGCACGCCCCGCACCCGATGCAGGTAGCTGCAGACATGGCGTCGTCGGCGAAGACCTTCTTCACCGGTATCGCGTTGCCGTCCGGAGCACTCCCGGTACGCACCGAGATGTAACCGCCCGCCTGGATGATCCGGTCGAAGGAGCTGCGATCCACGACGAGGTCCTTGATGACCGGGAAGGCCTCGGCTCGCCAGGGCTCGATCCAGATCTCGTCGCCATCCTTGAACTTGCGCATGTGGAGCTGGCAGGCGGTCGTCAACTTCTGGGGACCATGGGGGCGCCCGTTGACCACCATGCCACACGATCCGCAGATGCCCTCGCGGCAATCGTGCTCGAAGGCGATGGGCTCGCCGCCGTCCTCGGTGATGCGCTCGTTGATCACGTCGAGCATCTCGAGGAACGACATGTGCTCGGAGACGTCCGGAGCATCGAAAGTCTCGAAGCGTCCGGCGTCGCGCGGACCGGCTTGCCGCCAAACGTGAAGGGTCAACCTCATCTTACTTGTAGCTCCTCTGCGAGAGCTGGACGTTCTCGAATTCCAGGGATTCCTTGTGCAGCACCGGCGCCTCGCCCGCCCCCTTGTACTCCCAGACGGCGGAGTGGGCGAAGTTGACGTCGTCGCGTTTCGCTTCGCCCTCTTCGGTCGTGTGCTCGACCCGGTAGTGGGCACCCGCGGACTCGTCGCGGGCGAGCGCGTCGTGGCACATCACCTCGGCGAACTCCATGAAGTCCGCGACCCGTCCGGCCTTCTCGAGCGACTGGTTCAGCGTGTCGCCGGAGCCCGGAACGCGAACGTCGCGCCAGAACTCCTCGCGGAGTTCGGGGATCCGTGCGAGGGCTTCCTTCAACCCCTCCTCGGAACGTTCCATCCCGCAGGCGTCCCACATGATGCGGCCGAGCTCGATGTGGAAGGAGTCGACCGTGCGTGAGCCGCCCGCGTCCAGGAGGCGGTTCATCCGCTCCTTGACCTCGCGCTCGGTATCCGTGAACGCGGCGTGGCCCGTGTCGAGCCCACCCGGGGTGACCCCCGCCAGGTAGTTGCCGATGGTCATCGGGATGACGAAGTAGCCGTCTGCCAAACCCTGCATGAGCGCGCTCGCGCCCAGTCGGTTGGCCCCGTGATCGGAGAAGTTCGCCTCACCGATCGCGAAGAGGCCCGGCACGTTGGTCATCAGATTGTAGTCGACCCAGAGCCCGCCCATCGTGTAGTGGGGCGCCGGGTAGATCCGCATCGGGCGCTCATACGGGTTCTCGCCCGTGATCTTGTCGTACATCGCGAACAGGTTGCCGTAGCGCTCGCTGATCGCGTCCTGCCCGAGGCGCTGAATCGCGTCGCTGAAGTCGAGGTAGACG
>JAHHMJ010000151.1 GCA_018678395.1 Gemmatimonadota bacterium
GCCTCGCTCCCGGGAGAGTCGGGAGCGTCATCTCGTGGGGTCATCCGCCGGCCTCCTGGCCTTCCTTCTGGACGAGGACCTTCCGCGCCTTGCTCCCCTCGAACGGCCCGACCACACCCTCGGCCTCGAGCATGTCCATCAGGCGCGCGGCACGAGTGTAACCCACGCGCAGCCGTCGCTGCAGCATCGTGGTCGATCCCATCTGCGTGGTGACCACCATGTTGCGGGCTTCGTCCAGCAGGTCGTCGTCACCGAGGTCGACCCCGGTACTGTTTCCGCTTCCCGTGTCGAAGTCGATCTTGTCCGGCTCGTCCTCCGCGTGTTCGCGCCAGTGCGCGACGATGCGTTCGCACTCTTCCATGGAGAGGAACGCGCCGTGCACGCGAACCGGCTGGGCGCGCCCGGCCAGCAGGAAGAGCATGTCGCCCTTGCCGAGCAGCTGCTCCGCCCCACCCCCATCGAGGATCGTGCGGCTGTCGATCTTGCTGATCACCCGGAAGCCGATCCGGCTCGGGAAGTTTGCCTTGATCACTCCGGTGATCACGTTCACCGAGGGGCGTTGCGTCGCCAGCACCAGGTGGATCCCCACCGCGCGCGCCATCTGCGCCAGGCGCGCGATCGGCGTCTCGAGGTCGCTGCCGAGCTGCATCATCAGGTCCGCGAGCTCGTCGATGATGAACACGCAGTAGCTCAAGGGCTCGGTGATCTTCTCGCCCGTCTTGTCGTCGACCGCCTTGCCGGCCAGCACCTTCTCGTTGAAGTCCTTGATGCTGCGCACGCCATGTCGCGCGAGGCGCGAGTAGCGCGTCTCCATCTCGGCCACCATGAACTTCACCGATTTCAGCGCCTCGCGCGGGTCCGTGATCACCGGATGCATGAGGTGAGGGATGCCGTTGTACACCGACAACTCGAGCATCTTCGGGTCGATCATCAACAGGCGGACCCGGTCCGGGCCGTTCCGCAGCAGGAGGTTGCAGATGATCGCGTTCACGCAGACGGACTTGCCACTGCCCGTCGCGCCGGCAACGAGCAGGTGCGGCATGTCCGAGAGGTCGGCGCAGATCGGCTCACCCTCGGTGTCCTTGCCGAAGGCCATGTCGAGCGGTGCGGACGCGCCATCGTGCTGCAGCGCACCGATGACCTGGCGCAGGCCGACGACCTGCGGGTACGGGTTCGGGATCTCGATGCCGACCGCGGCCTTGCCCGGGATGGGCGCCTCGATGCGGATGCGCGTGGCGCGCATCGCGAGCGCGAGGTCGTCGCCCCGGGAGACGATCTGCGAAACCTTCACGCCGGGCGCCGGTTCGAACTCGAAGGTGGTCACCACGGGTCCGGGGCGGATCTCGTTGATCTGGCCCTCGATGCCGAAGTTGGCAAGCGTGTCCATCAACAGGCGGGCGTTCAGCTGGAGGACCTCGCGAGTGAACCCGCGGTCTTCCTTCTTGTGGTCCTCCAGCAGGTCGAGCGAAGGCAGCGGGTAGGCGCCACGTTTGCGCCGCACGGGCTTGATCGAGAGCTCCTCCTCCTGGACGAGTTCGGCCGGATCGCGGCTGAGCTGGAATTCGTCGGAGGGAGAAGTGTTCGCCCAGGAGGGCGCGGGCGCTTCCTCGATCTCCACGACCCGCGGCTCCGGAGGCGGCGCCAGGGGCTGTCCGGCCTCGGCGTCGTCCTCTTCCTCCCAGTCGGCCTCGGCTTCCTCGTACTCGTACTCTTCCTCGCCGTCTTCCTCGACGTCCTCCCCGGCCTCGTACTCGTCGGCCTCATCCTCGTACTCGTAGTCGCCCTCGACGACCGCGTCGTCGGCCGGCACCGCGGCCCGCTCGTCGAGCCAGCCCCGCCGCGCGGTGTCGATGCGGTCGCGCAGGACGTCGCTGAAGTCGAGGGTCCAGTCCCGGGCCCAGGCGAGCGCGCTGCCGAGCGGGCCGAACACGCTGGCCATCGCAGACGTGACCCCGTCGAGCGCGGGCAGGTCGAAACGGAGCGGCGGGAGCCGACGCAGGATCATCCAGCTCACGAGCGTGGCCAGCAGCAGGAAGCTGCCGAGCGAGCCGATCAGCCCGGTG
>JAHHMJ010000096.1 GCA_018678395.1 Gemmatimonadota bacterium
AGCGAGGGCTGCGAGGCCGAGGGCGAAGGTGACGAGGACGACGACCGCCGGGGCGAGAGCGACGGCCGGCGCGCCAGTCGTGGGACCGGTGGAGCGGCGGCGGGATGCGGACACGGGCATGTTCTGACTCCGGCGGGGACGAAGACTGGGGCTTACTGAAATCTCACTCCGGCCCGGTTCGGTGGGAACGGTGCCCGGCCCCTCAGTCGGCCCGAGGCAGGATCTCCGTCCGAATCAGGAAATCGCGCAGCTCCTCCATGACGGCCGCACCGGACCAGGCGCAATCGTTGTGCCCGCACTCCAGGCGCACCAGCCGCACCCCGTCGCGAACCGCGGCCAGCCGTTCGCCGTGCCCGATCGAGACGACGCGGTCCTGCGTGCCGTGGAAGACCAGAACCGGCCCGTCCCACGCCCGGAGGTTGGCCACGTTGTCGAAGTCGTCCTTCACCAGGAAGGGCGGCATCCAGTAGCCCCGCAGCACCATCGACCCGATCGACGAGAAGGCCGACTGGAGCACCAGCGCGCGCACCGGACGGGCGACGGCCAGATCCGTGATCGCCCCTGCGCCGAGGGAGCGCCCCAGCCCCACGATCCGCTCGGAGTCGACCTCCGGACGCGCGGTGAGACGATCGTACGCCAGGGTGAATGCCTCCCCGATCGAGGCGCGTGAAGGCTCTCCCTTCGCAGACCCGAATCCCGGGTACTCCACGAGCAGGACGCCGACCCCCAGGTCCCGCAGCGCCCGAGCGAAGGAGACGTTGTCCGAAATCAGCTCGGCGTTCCCGTGCGCAACGATCACCGCCGGTGCCGGCTCGTCGCCCTCCGGTCGAAACCACCACGCCTCGTTCGGCCCTCCTGAGGCCTCCAGCTCGATGCCCTCGGCATCCGTCGGGCGCGCATCCGCGGGCGGCGCCTCGAGTCGCGTCCCGTGGTACATCAGCGGCCGCTGGAAGACCCAGAGGAGGACGGCGTACCCGAGGTAGCCGATCAGGGCGAGCTTGAGAATGAGAGCCGTGGTGAGGCGGTCGAGAATCTCGGGCATGGGCGAGAAGATGCGCGGACGAGTCCCAAATGACCATGGACTCTAGCGATTCGCGGATCCGTTAGATTGAAGAAGGCCCTCCCAGCGAATTCTGCTGCGCGGGAGGACCCCATGCGTGCCGCGACTCGGCGCTCGTTCACTCCGATCCTGCTCGCCGTCGCCGCGCTCGTCGCCGGACCCGGCTGCGAGTCCTCGACGGACCCGGAGATCGACGAGGCCTTCGTCGGAGACTGGATCTCGACTTCCTTCACGCTCGCGGGTGTCGAGCAGATGGTCCCGGGGGCCTCGTTCTACATCTCGATGGGGCTGTACGATGACATGAGCTACCAGTTCATCGTCGGCGGAGACGCGAGCGGACTGCTCTGCGACGGCCCGCCGTCCTGCCAGGAACAGGGGGACTACGAGTACACGGCCTCTCGGATCACCATGGAACCCGGCACGGCCGACGCCTTCTCGATGCAGTACTCGGTCTCCGGGGCCGTCATGACTCTATCGGGATCACTGGACGGCACGAGCTTCTCGGGGAGCCTCGAGCGACGGTGAGGCGCGACGCTCACGCCAGCGGCCGCACCCCGCGCCGCTCCTCGAGCTTCGCCCGAATCGCGTTCGCCGTCTCTTCCGTGATGTCGTAGCCCCACATGATCCAGATGGCGAGCAGCGCGCCCGAGGCGGGGATCACGCTGTAGGCGATCCGCAGCCCCGTGACGGCGCCCTCGGGCTGCGACGCGGCATCCGGCACGAAACCCACGAGCCCCAGGATCAGGCCGCTCAGTGCGCCTGCGAAGGCCAGTCCGAACTTGACCATCCACCAGTAGATCGCGGCGAAGGTCCCCTCGCGGCGCTCGCCCGTGTTGAGTTCGTCGAGATCGCAGACGTCGGCGGTCATCGACGTCATCAGGGTGAACAGTCCCCCGATCCCGAACGAGAAGAGGGGCAGCGGGGCCAGCATGAGCAGGGGATTGCCGGGCTGGAAGGTGAACCAGAAGGCGGCGTACCCCACGACCGAGATCGCCTGCGTGATCAGGAAGGTGCGCTTCTTCCCCAGTCGCTCGGACATGAAGGTGATGATGGGAATCACCAGGAAGGTGGTGGCCAGCGCGCTCCCCGTGCCGAACCACGCCGTCCAGTTCCCCGCCGCGCCGGCATCTCCACCGAACATGTGGTAGACGATGATGAAGAACGAGAACGCCGCGACGACGTTGAAGGCGTTGAAGACGAGGAAGGTGGCCCCGCACAGGCGGCGGAAGGGCGCGCAGCGGAAGGCCTCGCCGAACCCCTTCCACAGCGCCTTCACGTTCTCGCCGACGTTCTCCCGGTTGAGCTCCCGCAGGTGCTCCGCATCGACCGTCGACTCGCTCTTCACGAAGATCGCCGGCACCAGCGCGAGACACATGCAACCGAGGCCGACCCAGATCCCCAGCTCCCGCGCGGCGGTAGCGGGCGTCGCGAAGAGCTCCGGGTTGTACATCAGCGGCCAGAACCAGGGGACGATGACCCACGCCCACTGGCCGATCCACTGCGCGACCGCCATGACCCGGGTGCGCTCGTGGAAGTCCCGGCTCATTTCGTAGCCCATCGCCACGTACGGCGTCGAGAAGATCGTGATCCCGATGTAGAAGCACATCGAGCCGATCAGGAAGTACGTGAAGTTGAACGCCAGACTGTTCGACTCGTACAGCTGCCACATGGCCACGTACGACAGACCCGTGATGATCGCGCCGACGAAGATCCAGGGCCGGCGCCGCCCCCACCGCGAGCGGGTGTTGTCGGTGATGAACCCCATGAAGGGGTCGGTCAGGGCGTCGAGCAGGCGCGGGGCGAAGAAGAGCACGCCCCAGAGGAAGGGCGGGAAGCCCAGGCCCTCGACCAGGACCACCATGAAGACGCCCAGCGCCGCCGGGAACATCTGGTTGCCCAGCATGCCGATGCCGTAGGCGATCTTCTGGCCGGTCGGCACCCGGTCTTCGGGGGCGATGTGGGCTCTGCCGCCAGCCGGCGCGGTCCGATCCAGGGCGGGGTTCGCGGTGTTGTCCAAAGGGGGACTCGAGCTCGGGAGGGAGGGATGCGCATCGAGACGGACCGCAGCGCCGGACCGCAGAGCCGAACCGCATCCCCGCGCCCGACTCGGCCCCGG
>JAHHMJ010000467.1 GCA_018678395.1 Gemmatimonadota bacterium
GGGCTACACCGCGGACGCCGGCTCGGGCGCCCTCGTGACCCGAACCCTGTGGATCGCGCGCGCGCTGGATTGGGCGCGCCGACGAGGAGCCTCGGTGATCAGCTGCAGCTGGAGCGCCGGGTCCCACTCCAACGCCATCGTCGAGGCGATCGCCGACGCTCGGACGAAGGGCCGGGACGGGCGGGGATGCGTCGTCGCGTTCTCGGCGGGCAACATGGGCGACGACGTCGACTTTCCGGCGTCGACGCCGGGCGTCCTGACCGTGTCGGCCTGCAACCAGTTCGATGAACCCAAGACCGGCACCAGTCCGGACGGGCAGCGGTTCTGGGCATCGAATTTCGGCCCCGAGGTCGACCTCGCGGCGCCGGGCATCTGGATCTCCACCCTCGACAACCAGGGCCGAGCGGGTGAGGGCGCGGGCGACTTCATTCACGACTTCAACGGGACGTCGAGCTCGACACCGATGGTGGCGGGAGTGGCGGCTCTGGCCCTGTCGGCCAATCCGGGGCTGACCGAGGAGGAGCTGAAGAGCGTTCTCCGCGAGACCGCGGACAAGGTCGGATCGGTCGCATACGTGGACGGAAGAAACGACCAGATGGGTTGGGGGCGTCTCAACGCGGCGGCGGCCGTGACGGTGGCGAAGGGCGCCTGACGGTGAGGAGATCGTGATCTCCAAGTCCGACAAGCCGAAAGCCCGGCTCGTACCACTGGGCGACGTGCACCCGAAGCGCGAGCCCGGAAAGGGCCGAGGACAGTGGGAGATCGCGATCAAGACCGCACTCGGACGGCTGCGCACGACGCGTCGCGTGGACGATCCGGTCGCGCTGCACCACCGCGATCCGTTCGACCGCATGCTGGTCGCTCAGGCCCAGGACGAGGGGCTGACCCTGGTGACGCGAGACCCGGCCATGCGTCTCTACGACGTGCGGCTTCTGGAGTGCTGACGCGGCGTCCCGCCCACCAGCCGGGCGGGGCGCCCGTCACCCCCCCAGCCGCTCGAGCGCCTCCCGACCCTCCCGGATGCGCGGCGTCCGTTCGGGGTCGCCCTCGGCCGTGAGCGTGACGAAGCTGCGCCAGTACCGGCGGGCCTCGTCGTCGTCGCCCCGCGCCTCGGCGACCTTCGCCAGACCGTAGAGGCCGAGGGGACGGGAGTACCCGCCGAGAAGGCCGGAATAGAAGCCGACGGCGGCGGTCCAGCGCTCCTCACGGCGGGCGACTTCGGCGAGGCCGGAGCGGGCGAATTCGCCGAAGATGGAGTAGGAGTCCTTCCAGGGGTCGAGGAGCCGGCGGGCACGGGCATCGTCGCCCCGGACGACGGCCGTACGGCCTTCGGCGACGTCGGCGAAGATCAGCCCGCTCGAATCTCCGGCCTCCATCTGCCGATCGACGAGGGCCCGCGTCCGAGTCACGACGGCATCGGCGTCGTCCCAACGACCGGTCTGAGCCAGCGCCGGGGCCAGGTACACACTGCAGGCTGCGTTGGTCTCGCAGTTCGCGGGATCCAGCAGGGACTGGAACGCCTCGGTGTCCGACGAAGCCCCCCACACGGCGCCGATGCGGGCCAGGTAGGTCAGGCGGTCGAAGGGCCGGACCGTCCCCGAGTCGGCGAAGGCCTCCGCCTGGGAGAAGGCCCCCCGGGAGCCCATGGACCAGAGCAGATTGCGGTTCAGTGGACCCTCACCCGCAACGGCCGCGAGGACCGCCTCGATCCGATCGAATCGGTCGGTTCTCGTGCCGTAGGTGCCGAGCAGGAGATCCAGCGTTCGCGCATCGGCTTCCCGAGCCGCATCTACGGCCCGCGCCGCCTCTTCCTCGGTCCCCAGCAACAGAGGGATCCCGATGGCAGCGTGGGCAACGAAGCGTTCGGCGTCCGGGCCCGCGACGGCCCGATATCGATCCAGCGCGGCCTGCGCCTTCTCCCGGTCTCCCATCATGATGGCCATGTCGGCCACGTGCTGGAGGTACGGAGTGAATCCGGGATCCAGGGCCACGGCCTCGTCGAAGGCCCGAGCCGCATCCTCGACGGGTGCCATGGCCGGGCCGTGGAGATGGAAGATCGTCTCCGCGAGCAGAAACCAGGCCTCGGGGTCGTCCGGGTACAGGCGCACGGCCTCCCGGAGGTCGGGGAGCAACTCCACGGACGCGTTGATCAGCGCGTCATTGGCGCGGACGTACAGTTCGAGTCGCGGGGGCAACTCCTCGACACGCTCGAGCGCCGCCGTACCCCACCGATCGGCCTCTTCCGAGTCGATGTCCTCGAGCCAGCCGTAGGCGTCGCTCACCCGTGCCATGGCCAGCACAAAGGTCGAATCCTCGGCCAGCGCGGCCTCGTAGCTGCGCACCGATTCGGCGAACTGCGCCGTCCGGAAGAGGCGCTCGCCCTCGAGGAAGTGGCGCAAAGCCGGCAACGATTCGGTGGTGAGATCCTCGGTCACCAGGGCTCCCCCGGCGTCGCGCCCGAGGGCGTCGAGGAGGCCGCGCACCGTACTCACGGCGAGCTCGTCGGTCAGGGGGAGTATCTCCTCGGCCGAGCCCTCCGAGCGGGCCTGGGCGATCCGGTCGCCCGAGTCCAGGTCGTAGACCGTGGTCGAAAGCCGCACCTGATCGCCCGTCCCCACCACGCTCCCCACCAGCGCGTACCGGGCCCCGGTGGCCCCCGCCACCCGCAACGCCGCGTCGAGATCCACGGTCTCGTCGTCGCCCACTTCGTCGCTCCAGCGGGCCAGCACGGTCCGCGGATCGATGGTTCGGAAGCCGCCGACCCCGTCCAGATTGTTCGACAGGAGGTCGATCATGCCCTCCCGCCACACCTCGAGATCGCTGCCCCGAACCTCGAAGGGCACGACGGCGATGCCGTCTGCCACTTCGCTGGCCCCGGCGGCCTGGGGTCCCAGCAGCGCGGGGCGTCCGGTGAGGGCCACGTACACGCCCGCTCCGCCGAACAGCAGGGAGAGGGCCACCACGCCGCTCAGGATCGTGCGACCCCAGGTGAGGTGGGGCAGCTGCCCCGCCCGAAGGCTCGCCAGCATGTCCGAGGGTGCCACCTCCCAGTCGTCGGGCACCTCGCCCGCCTCTTCCGCCGCCGTAGTCGAGGGCAGGGACTGGACCCACGCCGTGGCCAGCGTGAACACCAGGCCGACGAGAAGCAGAAGCAGGGTCACGGGCATGACCCACTCGGGCATCCGCAGGGCGTCGACGACGATGTCGGCAACCTGCAGCACCACCCAGGACGTGCCCAGATAGAAGACCAGGATCTGGGCGGCCTTGGTCTGGCGAAGGCGTTGGAACCAAGAGGAATCGGGCATTCGCGGAATGTGCACGCCGCACCCCGGTCGAGCCAGTCCCGGGGGCGGGCTCCCGAGCGGGCTTTGATGTGTCCTCCGACACCCGCGACACCGATGCCGCCGAGAGGCTCACCGACGAGCTATGAGAAGTGGGCGAAGGCAATCCTCCCCCCGACCCCTGTGCAAATCGTGACGGCTCGAACGTCGTCCCATTCGAGCGCAGTCACGACGCGGCCCCCGCTCGGGCCGACGCACAGGGAGGTCAAGGTGAGGAGCACGATTCTGGCGGCCGTGGCCGCAACGACGATCGCGGTCCCGGCGACGGGGCAGGCCCTTCCCGGCCACGCTTCGAGTGCAGAGGACCGGGACTCGGTATCGATCACAGTCTACAACCAGAACTTCGGGCTGGTGCGGGAGATCCGGACGCTCGACCTGAGCTCCGGACGGTTGAACCTCGAGTTCGGCGACGTCGCGTCGTCCATCCAGCCGGAGACGGTACACATCCGGCCGCTGGGCGGCCGCCCGCTTCAGGTCCTCGAGCAGAACTACCAGTACGACCTGCTGAACCCGCAGAAGCTCCTCGAGAAGTACGTGGGGCGCACGGTGACCGTGTACCGGACGAACCCGTCCTCCGGCGAAGAACAGGCGGTGACGGCCGAGGTCCTCTCGGTGAACGGCGGCCCGATCCTGAGGATCGACGGCGAAATCACCTTCAACTATCCGGGTCGCTTCGGGTTTCCCGAGATGCCGGACAACCTGATCGCCGAACCCACACTGCTGTGGCAGCTCGACGCCCCCGGGGGCGAGCAGCAGGTCGAGGTCACCTATCTGACGCACAGCCTGAACTGGAAGGCCGACTACGTCATGGTCCTGAACGAGGACGACGACGCGGCCGGCCTGATGGGATGGGTGACGCTGACGAACCAGAGTGGGGCCAGCTACGATGGGGCCCGTCTTCAACTCGTCGCGGGCGACGTCCAGCGGGTGGACGGCGGCATGCGGCCCCGGGAATCGCGGGCGCTGGCCATGGACGAGCTCATGGTGGCGGGTGCCCCGGGATTCACCGAACAGGGCTTCTTCGAGTACCACCTCTACACCCTGGGCCGGCCCGCCGACGTCGTGAACAACGAGCAGAAGCAGGTCATGCTCCTCGAGGCCGAAGACTTCGGAGTGGAGAAGCGTCTGATCTTCCACGGCGCGACCCACTACTACCGCGGCCAGTACGGTCAGGTGACGTCCAACCAGAAGGTCGGGGTCTTTCTGGACTTCGAAAACTCCGAGGACAACGGCCTCGGGATGCCGCTTCCGAAAGGTACCGTCCGGGTCTACAAGCGCGACGGCTCCGGCGCCCAGCAGTTCATCGGCGAGGACCTGATCGACCACACCCCGCGCGACGAGACGCTGCGCATCAAGATGGGCGAGGCCTTCGACGTCGTGGGGGACCGGCGGCAGATGGACTACGACGTGATCTCGAGCTGCGTCTCCGAGAGCGAGTGGGAGGTCACGCTCCGCAATCACAAGGACGACGACGTCCAGGTCCGGCTGGTCGAGCCCGTCGGCGGCGACTGGGAGATCGTCTCGGCGAGCCACCCCTACGAGAGAATGGACGCGTGGACGTTCAGCTTCGTGCCCGAGGTCGAGTCGAGAGGGGAGACGACCGTGACCTACCGGGTCCGGGTGCGCTGGTGCTGACCGGCGAATCCCCTACATCCCGATGTGCTCGCCGATCACCTCTTCGACAGACCGCGCCACGCCGCGGACGTTCACCTGGTCGAAGTACTCGTACCACCCGGCCGCCCGCACATCGGCCTCGAACGTCCTGGCCGCTGCCTCGTCCGGTGCCTCCACGATCGAGAAGTAGGTGTACGGCGCGCGATTGTCCGTATCCGCGTCGTTCGTGGCCATCGCCCTCATCGTGATGCCCATCTCGGCGTGCGCCTGCATCGTGGGCCCGATCGAGCCGACGTAGGCCTCGCGCTCCTCGGTGGAGAGATCGAGCCAGGCCTGCTTCGGGGTCCAGAGTTCGATGGTGTAGTGCATCAGGCGGTGTCCAGGAGTGGGGGTGGCGAGCGCGGGCGCGCGAGGAGATCGCGGCCCCGGGGGTGTACCGCGCGCAAGATGGGTTGCCGAAGCGGAGGTCGCCACAGATGAG
>JAHHMJ010000081.1 GCA_018678395.1 Gemmatimonadota bacterium
CGTCCGGAAGATGAAGTTTCCGGGGGTGATCTCGTTGCGGAATGCCTTCCCGATCTGTGCGATGCCGAACGGGACGCGCTGCCGGGCGGCGCCCTGGATGTTGAGGAAGTTGACGTACGAGCCCTGCGCCGTCTCTGGACGCAGGTAGATCGTCGAGGCGTCCTCCTCGACGGGCCCCATGAACGTCTTGAACATGAGGTTGAACGAGCGCGGGTCGGAGAAGGCGTCCCTGGTGCCACAGACCGGACACTGACCGTTCTCCACTTCGGGCAGGTCGGCCCGGAACCGCCGATGGCAGTTGCTGCATTCCACCAGCGGGTCCGTGAAGCCGTCGACGTGGCCCGACGCCTCCCACACGCGCGGGTGCATGAGAATCGCCGCATCCAGCCCCTCGACGTCGTCCCGCTGATGCACCATCGCCGACCACCACAGGTCCTTGACGTTGCGCTTCAACTCGACGCCGAGCGGACCGTAGTCCCACACCGAGCCGGTTCCCCCGTAGATCTCGGAGGACTGGAAGATGTATCCACGTCGCTTGCAGAGCGACACGAGCTTGTCCATCACGTCGAGGTCGGCCATGGCACGGAGTCGAGAAACGAGCGGCCGGCACCCGGAGGGCGTGCCGGCCGAAGGCAGTCGGAGAAGTCCGAAAAGGTAGGCACGGCGCGCGGTGCTCAGCAACCGAGGGGGGGACCTCGGCCCCGCGCAAGGACGGGCGGTCGAGCACGCCCCCGAGGGGGTTGAACTCGGACCGCGACGCCGGGTATCCTCCACGAACCCCCGAATGGGCGTGCCCGCCCGCGAACTGTACGAGAAGGAGTTCCCGATGCTGACGTTCACCGACCGGGCCCGCGAGATGCTGGCCGCTTTCCTCGATCAGGGCGACGGTGAGCTCGAATTCCTGCGCATCGCCATGTCGGGCGGCCCGACCGCTCCGGAGTTCGAACTGACCCTGGTGTCGCCCGAGGAGCGGCGCGACGACGAGCGCGCACTCGAGAGCGAGGGCATCACGGTTCTCGTCTCCGAAGCCCAGGTCGACGCTCTCGAGGGTGCCACGGTCGACTTCGTGGAGCGCGTCAACGAGAGCGGTTTCGAGGTCCGGCCGCGCAAGGGCGCCGAGCCGACCCCTCCCTCCGCTCCCGACGGCCCGGTCGCCGATCGCGTGCGGGAAGTGCTGGACGACCAGGTGAACCCGGCGATCGCGAGTCACGGGGGCGCGATCAACCTCGTCGACGTCCAGGGAACCGAGATCTACCTGGAGATGTCGGGTGGCTGTCAGGGGTGCGCGATGTCGCGGCTGACCCTGCGCCAGGGGGTGGAGCGGATGCTTCGCCAGGCGATTCCCGAACTGACCGCGGTGCACGACGTCACGGATCACGCGGGCGGGGTGAACCCGTATTTCCAGGCCTGACGACCGTCAGCGGACCGGCACCGCGCCCAGCTTGCCGAAGAACACGCCGAGGAGACCTTCGGTCGTCACCTGATCGAGGAACCCGACGGCGTCCAGCGCCGAAGTGATCTCGGAGACGAGATTCCACATCTCGTCACCGAGCGCCGCGGTGATCGGCACCGCCTCGAGGACCGGATCCCGACTCAGGCCGGCGTCGGCAGGCTCGTAGTCGATGTTCGCTTCGTTCTGCTCGAGGAAGATGTGCAGGGTGAGCGACGCGTCGACGACCGCTCTGAGCTGGTCGTACACGGCTCCGCGGTCGACCGACGATGCCTGGAAGCCGGCACGGGTGCGTTCGAGCACCGCCGCCCGGTCGTCATCGGTGAGAGCCACCGAATCGATGGCGGCGAGCAGCGACTCCTCGAACAGCTCCTCCTCGCGAGCCTCCGCGATCTGCGTGAGGCGCCCCAGCGACTCCCAGTAGAGGCGTACGTCGGCGAAGTCACCCGCGGAAGCCATGTAGCGCCCTCCCAGCCAGGCATCGTCGGGGCCGTCGGGGAGGGACTGCCGCGCCGGCAACGCGACCATGCGCGTCAACCAGCCGTCGACCGCGACCGCGGCCACCGAGCGAACGACCGGCTGCAGCGAGGGCGCGATGGGCGGGAGGACGATCTCGGCCACTTCCGGCTCCGCCGCACCTCCCTCCCGGGTCAGGGCCCAGACGGCTCCGGCACCCAGCACGAACACGGTGGCGAGTCCGGCGGCGATCCGAGCGAAGGGAATGCGACGCGAGTCGGAGCGCTTCGGAGGACTGCGGCGGATCGTGCCCGTCCCTCCCGGATGGGCCGGAGATCCGTCGGCTCCAGAATCCGCGTCGTGCTCCACCCCGTCGGGAAGGACCGCATCCGGCCCCGCGGCATCGGTGAAGTCCGGGTCGTTGCGCAGCCAGTCCGGAGTCACCTCGTCGGCATCGAAGGGGTGCGCGGCGGTACCGGCAGCGCGAGGCGTGGTGGCCAGAGACTCGGCGGGCGGCGGCCACGGCTCTCGGCCGGGCACCGTCCACGGGTCGGCCTCGGCCTCGGGGCCTTCCGGGGTGGAGGCATCCCAGGCGCGCGCCGGATTGTCTGGCGGCGGCGCGGAGGAGCGGGGGGTCACCGGGATGTCGTCGTCGAGTTCCAGGACCCCGAAATCGCTGAAGTCGATGACCTCGTCGCCACCTGCGGGGACCGCCGGCTCGGTGGCGATCGGGCCCTCGCCATCTGCGCTGTCCGGCGACGGGTCGAGCGGGAGTTCGGGCTCCTCGTTCGGGACGGGCGCACTCCAGGCGCCCTCGAAGGGCGGGGACTCGGCCACGAGGGGCGTCGTCGGTGCCGGCGTCGCTTCGGGCGTCGCTTCGGCGCCTGCGGACGGATGATTCGCAGATGCGGGCGCGGGTGCCGGCGACGAGGTCGGAGCCGCAGCGGCCGAGGCCGAGGCGGATGACACGTCCAGGTGGTCGGAGGTCGTTGCGCCCCAGGGGGACGGGTCGACCCTTTCGAAGTCTTCCGCGGTCGGGGCGGCGACGGGCAGGCTGGGCCCTCCCCCGTCGAGATCCCTGCGTATTCGCCGAAAGAGATCGTGCTCCGCGGCGGATGCCCATCGATCCGACGCGCCGTCGTACAACTGCGTGTCGGCGACGATGGCGCCAAGCTCGACGCGGAGACGCAGGGCGTCTGCGCTCGGGATCTCGACTTCGTTGCCGTGGGAGTCGATGTAAGCGAACCGCATGGAGGCACGGGTGCGGGTGGGGGACTGTCGCTGCTTACCGCCCCGACCCGGGTCGTCCCGGGCACACCGGCGGCTACGATCGAGTGTCGGCCGGAAGTCGGCAGAAGTTGACCCAATGGATGTGTCTTCCCGACCGCGAGTCCTCGCGGCGCCCGGAAGCGGCCTCCCTCGACGTCCCAGCCCGAACCCTCGCGACGTCCCGAGGATATACTCTCGTACAGGGACGATACCGCGCTGCGGCCCGAGCTCGTCCGAGAGCGTATGGCGGGTCTGGTGGCCCGTGAGGACTTCGAGCCATGGCGAATCGAGGTCGAAGAGTGACTCGGAACACGAATCCGGCGGTGCGTCGACAACGGCACGGGATCCGGCGTGGCTCACGCGCCCGTCACACGCGCGGGCCTCGGATCGTTGAATGGGTGGAACCACTCGGCTCGGGATCTCGGGGGCCCGCTCGCGCATGATGGAGATCAAACCCCTCTTCGACGACGAGTTCCCGGCGTTGTACCGCTACTGCCTGCGGATGACCGGAGAACCCGACCAGGCCCAGGACGTGGCCCAGGAGGCCTTCGTGCGCCTGGTGCGCGACCACGTCGACGGCCCGCGCCGCGCGGTGAAAGCGTGGCTGTTTCAGGTCGCATCGAACCTGGTGCGCGACGGATGGCGGGTCACCGAGAACCGCCGCCGCCTGCTGAAGGCGCATCCGGTGGGTCCGGCGCCCCTGCCGGGCGCTCAGGAGCGCCTGGAGCGGGAGGAGACCGTGGCGAAGGTGCGCGCCGTACTCGAAGGACTTCCCGCGAGGGATCGCACCCTCCTGCTCATGCGGGAAGAGGGGTTCTCGTACAGGGAGATCGCCGCGGCGGTCGGAGTCAACGCCAGCTCCATCGGGACGCTGCTGGCGCGGGCGCAACGCCGATTCGCCGATGCCTACACTTCAACGACCCGCTCCGTCGAGCACGGAGAGGAAACCGGATGATCCACATCGACGACGGCGTATTGCGCGCCTATCTCGACGACGAGCTGCCCTCGTCCGAAGCGGCGGCGATCCGCTCACACGTTCTCGACTGCCCGGCGTGCACGGCTCGCCGGAACGAACTCGGCGACGCGGCCGGCGTCGTATCGTCCGCGCTGGCTCTCCTGCCCGACCGCGCGCCGCCCGCCGAGGCCTGGGCGCGTGCCCACGCCTCGCT
>JAHHMJ010000646.1 GCA_018678395.1 Gemmatimonadota bacterium
ACCCGACCGTTCACCTCGAGGGGCCGCACCATGGCGGTGAGCCCGAGGATCAGGCCGATGTTGGCCAGATTGGACCCCATGACGTTGCCCATGGCGAGGTCGGGATTGCCCCGGAGGGCCGCCACGAGGCACACCACGAGTTCGGGGGCGGACGTGCCCATCGACACGACGGTGAGGCCGACCACGATCGGCGGCACCCCGAGCGCACTCGCCAGGCGGGTCGCCCCGCGCACCAGCCACTCGGCGCCGAAATAGAGGACCCCCACGCCCATGGCCAGGAGCAAGCCGTTCGTCAGCATCCCGTTCATCCCCGCTTCCGCCGTCCCTCGAGCCACGCCAGCACGTCGGCCAGCGGGCGCGTGTTGAGAACGTGCTCGGACTCGAGCCACCCCCGTCGAGCCTGCTCCACCCCGAACCGCATGACGTCCAGCCCCCGGATCGCGTGCGCGTCGCTGTTGATCACGACGCGGACGCCGAGTTCCCGGGCACGGGCCACGTGACGGTCGTCGAGGTCGAGTCGACGCGGATGCGCGTTGATCTCCACCGCCACGTCATGCTCGGCGCATGCCTCCAGGACCGCCTCCACGTCGAGGGCGTAGGGCTCGCGCCGACCCAGCAAGCGGCCGGTCGCGTGCCCGAGGATGTCCACACCACCGTGCGAGACGGCCCGCACGACGCGACGTGTCATCTGGGTCCGGTCGAGGTCCATGAAGGAGTGTACGGAGGCGACGACCACGTCCAGTTCGGCCAGGAGGTCGTCGGGCTGATCGAGGGAGCCGTCCTTCAGGATATCGACCTCCTGACCCCTCAGAATCCGGAGCCGATCGCCGATCTCCTCCTGCGCGGCCCGGACCTCGTCCCACTGCTCCCGCACGCGCTCGGGGGTGAGCCCGCCGACCATCGTCACCGCCTGCGAGTGGTCGGTGATCGCCATGTAGCCGTAGCCCCGCTCGGCGCATGCCTCCGCCATGTCGAGGATGCTGGCCGTGCCGTCCGTCCACGTGGAGTGCATGTGCAGGTCGCCGCGGATGTCGCTCAGCTCGAGCAACGTCGGCAGATCTCCCTCACGGGCGGCGTCGATCTCGCCCCGGTCCTCACGCAGCTCGGGCGGAATCCACGCGAGATCCAGGGCGGCGAAGACCTCGTCCTCGTTCTCGCCCCCGACGCGGCGCCCCCCGTCCTTGCCGACGGTCTCGGGATCCACGTCGGCCGGCACCTCGAACACGCCCCACTCGTTGATGCGCAGACCGCGCTTCACCCCGAGGGTGCGGATGTGGACGTTGTGCTCCTTCGATCCCGTGAAGTAGTGCAGCGCCGCACCGAACGACTCCGGCGGAATCACGCGCAGGTCGACCGACAGCCCCGAACGGAGGATGATGTTGCCCTTCGTCGAGCCGGCCGCCTCGACTCGAACGGCACCGTCGAACCGGGTGAAGTGCTCGACGACCGGGGTACCGTCGCCGACGTACGACGCCAGGAGATCCAGATCGCCGATCGTCTCCCTGCGGCGCCGCCAGCTTCCCGCCCACTCGAGCCGCTCGATACCGTCGAGCGATTCCATCCACTGCTGGAGCGATTCCACGTAGGGCTCGACCTCGGCGCGCAGGAAGCGGCCCTGCTGCTTCCGGTGGTCGCCGATGGCGCGCAGCATCTTCTCGGCGCTGCGCGCACCGAAGCCCTTCAGCTCCTGGACCGTGCCGCGCTGGATCTCCGCCTCGAGACCTTCGACGGACTCGACGCCGAGCTCGTCGTACAACCGCTTCGCCTTCTTGGGACCGACGCCGTCGAGCCGGGTGAGCTCAGCGAGAGTGCGCGGCACCACCTCGGTGACCGCGTTCAGTGTCGAGAGCTGCCCGGTCTGGAGCAGCTCGCGGATGTGGGCGTCCATCTCCTTGCCCACACCCTGCAATTCGGTGAGATCGTCACCGGCCGCCACCATGTCCTGAAGCGAGCGGGTCAGCGCCTCGATCGTCCTCACGGCGTTGCGGTAGGCTCGAATCCGAAAGGGATTCGCCCCCTGGATCTCGAGCAGGTCGGCGGTCTCCCGCAGCGTTCGGGCGATGTCGACGTTCTCCATCAGCCGACCTCGATCCCCGCGTCCGCGAGCAGCGCGAGGAAACCGGCCTCGTCCAGGATGTTCAGCTCGAGCGCGACCGCCTTGTCGTACTTCGACCCCGGCTCCGCCCCGGCGACCACGAAATCGGTCTCGGCGCTCACGGACGAGACCACACGCCCACCCGCCCCTTCGACCAGCTTGCGGGCCCGCGATCGGGACAGGCTCTCCAGGCCGCCGGTGAAGACGAACCGGCGCCCGCTCAGCGCCGAGTCGAGCGGGGCCGCGGGCGGGGTCGGCTCGACGCCGCGCTGCAGGATGTGGTCGATGGCGACCGCGTTCCCCGGAGCGTCCAGGAACCGCCGAATCGCGAGCGACATCTTGGGACCGATCCCGTCGACGGACTCCAACGCCTCCATCGACGCCGACCGGATGGCTTCGAACGAGCGGAAATGCAGGGCGAGATCACGGGCGACCGTGACGCCCACTTCGGGAATCCCCAGTCCGAACAGGAATCGCCGCAGTTCGACCGCACGCCGGCGCCGGATGCCGTCGACGAGGTTCGTGGCCGACTTCTCGGCGAACCCGGGGAGATCGACGAGCTGGTCGGCTTCGAGGTCGAAGAGGTCGGCCAGCTCGCGCACGAGCTCGCGCTCGACGAGTAGCGCGGCCGTCTCCTCACCCAGTCCTTCGATGTCGAGGGCGTTGCGCGACCCGAAGTGGACCAGACGCCCCTTGAGCTGGGCGGGGCAGCCGAAGCGATTGGGGCATACCGTCCGCGGACCGTCTTCTTCGACCGGCGTGTCGCAGGCGGGGCAGGTGTCCGGCATACGGAACGGCTCGGCGCGCTCGCGATCGGGCTCGGCGATCCGCTCGACGACCTGGGGGATCACGTCCCCCGCCCTCTGAATGCGGACACGATCGCCGTCGCGCACGTCCTTGCGGGCGACCTCCTCGCGGTTGTGCAGCGACGCGCGCGAGATGGTGACCCCACCGACCTGCACGGGAAGCAGCAGGGCGACCGGTGTCAGAATCCCGGTGCGACCCACCGAGATGGCGATCCGCTCGACCCGGGTGATCTCCTTCCGCGGCTCGAACTTGAACGCCATGGCCCAGCGCGGATGGTGCGAGGTCGATCCGAGATCCACACGAGCATCCAGATCGTCCAGCTTCACGACCACGCCGTCGATTTCGTAGTCGAGGTCGTCGCGATCCGCCCGGGCACGCGCGTGATAGGCGACGATGTCCTCGACGGTGTCCACGAGCTCCACACGGTCGGGCCGCAGGAACCCCCATTCGCCCAGCGCCGCGAAGGCTTCGGCGTCGGTGTGGAACCTCGCGCCCTCGACCAGCAGGACGTCGTACGCGAAGCAGACCAGCTCACGCTGCGCGGTCAGGCGGGAATCCAACTGGCGGATCGCCCCGGCCGCGGAGTTGCGGGGTGACGCGTACGGCTCCTGGTCGCGCTCGACCAGTCGCTGGTTGAAGCGCTCGAACGCGCTCACGGTCATCATCACTTCACCGCGCACCGCGAGGCGATCGGGAGCCGGACGCTCGGCGGTCCGTAGACGAAGCGGCACCGACGGAATCGTCCGGATGTTGTCGGTCACCCCTTCGCCGCGCTGCCCATTGCCCCGGGTGACCGCGCGCACGAGCACGCCCCCTTCGTAGACCAGCTCGATCGATGCTCCATCGAGCTTCGGTTCGAGCAGGTAGCGCGGCGGGTGCTCGAGGGCCTTGCGCAGGCGCTCGTCGAAGCGGCGCAGGGCGCTCTCCTCCTGGCTCGAGTCCAGCGAGAGCATCGGCACCACGTGCGCGACGGTCCGGAACGCGTCCTGCGGCTCGGCGCCGACTCTCTGGGTGGGGGAGTCGGGCGTCCTCAGCTCCGGAGCCGTCCGCTCGATCTCCTGCAGCCGACGGAAGAGGCGATCGTACTCCGCGTCCGAGATCTCGGGGCGCGCCTCGACGTAGTACAGATACGAATGCCGATTCAGGGCCGAACGGAGCTCTCGAGCCTCGGTCGCGAGCGCCGCGGATGGCGGCGGCGCAGCGGCTTCGTCGGCGAGATCGGCCACGTGGGCTCCGGGCGGGGGGCGGACTGAGGAATCCCAAAGGTGGCGAATCGGCGCAAAATCGTACACACCCGACCGGAGTGCTTCGCTCGCGCGCGCGAGCCCGGTCCGTTGCGCGGTCGGGCCGGCGACCTCTATATCTGCCGCGCCCTACATCGGCTACCCAACCGTCCCCCAGCCGGACCGGCGCCACGGCTCGTGGTCCGGTCCGACCCGAGAGGTCGTTCCATGACCGTTGCATCGTTCACACGCTCCTGCGTGAGCGTCGCCGTCGCGTTCGCGTTCGCGCTGCCCCTGTCCGCGCAGATGGACGAAACCACCCGCCGCGGCGCCGATGAGGGCGGCGGTCCGTACGAGCGCCTCGTGATCCGCGGTGCGACGATCCTCGACGGGACCGGGGCGCCGCCCCAGGGCCCGGTCGACCTCGTGATCGAGAACGATCGCATCGTGGAGATTCGGTCGGTCGGCTACCCCGGGGTGCCGATCAACGAGCGGGGTCGTCCCGCCGCGGGCGAGCGGGTGATCGACTGGGAGGGCAAGTGGGTGCTGCCCGGGTTCGTGGACATGCACGCACACACGGGGGGAGCGGGGAAGGCGCCCCAGGCCGAGTACACCTACAAGCTCTGGCTGGCGCACGGCATCACGACCTCGCGAGGGGTGGGCCACGGCGCGGTGAACTGGGCGCTTCAGGAGAAGGCGCTGTCCGAGCGGAACGAGATCGTCGCGCCCCGCATGTTCACCTACGCCCGTCC
>JAHHMJ010000345.1 GCA_018678395.1 Gemmatimonadota bacterium
GACCCACTCGCCTTCCTCCCGGCGGCCCCGGCTCGGCGGACCATCGCCGTGCCGGCGGATACGCTGGACGGCACCGGCCTGGTGAATCGCTACGCCGAGCTGGGGGTGCGGGTACGTGGCCGCTCCGAGCTCGGCGGGGATTGGACTCGCTTCAGACCCTGCACGAGCCAGTTCCAGGAGAGCTGCGTACCGTCGCTGCTTCCACAGCTGCGCCCCGACATCAACCTGGCGATCCAGGTGCAGGGATCCGTCCTCGACCGCGTCACGGTCGACGTGGACTACGACCAGCTGAGGGAATTCGGGGCCACCAACACGATCTCGATCGCGTACGACGGCGCAGAGGACGACGTCCTGCGTCGGCTCGAGATCGGCGACGTCACCTTCCGCCTCCCGCGCTCCCGCTTTCTGACCCAGGGTATCCCGGCCGGGAACTTCGGTTTTCAGGCGGACGGTCAGCTCGGGCCCCTCGAGTTCTCGGGGGTGTGGGCGGAACAGCGCGGCGATCTCTCCTCGCGCGAGTTCCGACTCACCGGCGTCGGCAATCAGCGTCGCTTCGTCCAGGAAGACACGCTCGTCCTCGACGACGCCGACTACGTGGACGGCCAGTTCTTCTTCCTCTTCCAGCCGTCCCTGATCTCCGGGTACCCGCACATCGACGTACTGAATCTGGATGCGGGGGCCGCCCCCTCGACCGTCGTTCCGGGTCCCGAACCGATCCAGCTCTACCGGTTCGAAAGCGATCCCGGCGCGCGCCAGCAGGTCGAGGGGTACATCCAGGCCGACGCGGAGGCCGAGGGGCCCGGCGGCCCGGTCGAAGAGTCCGGCTGGTTCCGGTATCTGCAGCCGGGCATCGACTACATCGTCCACCCCTCGGGTCTCTGGGTCGTGCTGAGGAATCCGCTGTCGCGGGACGAGATGCTCGCCACGGCCTACATCACGGCGGTCGGCGACACCATCGGGACCTACGATCCCGAGCGGGTCTACAACGCCGGAGGTCGGCCCCGTCTCCGCCTGCTCAAGGCTTCGGGTCCGAACCATCAGCCGGGGCGCCCGACGTGGGACCTCGAGATGCACCAGGTCTACCGGGTCTCGACGAACCCGGACGTCGAGGCGTCGTCGGTCGACGTGACGATCTCCCTCGGTGAGCTGTCGGCCGGGCGGACGTTCAAGCGAGCCGCCGATGGTCGGGACATCACCTTCCTGCAGCTCACCGGCCTCGACGTCGAGTCCCCCGTCGATCAGGTCGACGCGGCGGCGCTCTATTCGCCGTCGTCGGATCTCGTGCTCGGCACCTCGGCCGTACAGGGCACCTTCGTGGTATTCCCCACGCTGCGTCCCTTCCTGGAGCCTCCCCCGCTTCCGGCGTTGGACCTGTCCGCGCAGGAGACGCGCGAACTGCTGGGGGCGGACGCGAACGGGCGCATTTACGAGTCCGAGGATCCCTTCGAACGCCAGGCCGGTGGGCTCTTCCGTCTGTCGATCCCCTTCCGCATCCGCAGCGAAGGGGTCATCTCGTCGTTCTCGCTCGGAGCGCTGGGTGTCCTGCCGGGGAGTGAGCGCATCCTCGTCGGTGACCGACCCCTCGTACTGGGCGTGGACTACGAGGTCGACTACGACCTCGGCCAGGTCACGCTCCTCGATCCCGAGGCGCTCTTCGCGACGACCCCGGACGCCCCGGTCCGGGCGACCTGGGAGCAGGAGCAGTTCTTCCGCGCGGCCCCGACGTCGGTGCTCGGATTGAACGGCCGTCTGGGTGGTGAAGGACGGAATCGACTCGATCTCCTCGCGCTCTACCGGACCGAGCGCACACTGGTCAATCGACCGACGCTGGGGCTCGAGCCGGGAGCCGCGCTCCTCGGTGGTGTGAGCGGCAGCCTCGAGCGACGATTGCCGTGGCTCGACCGGTGGTTGGCCCGGGTGCCGTCCCTGCGCACGGCCGTGGCGTCGTCGTTCGAACTCGACGGCGAGGTCGCGCTCTCGCTCCCGAATCCGAACACGCGCGGCGACGCCTTCCTCGACGACTTCGACGCCTCGGACGCCCGCCCCCTGTCGCTGCTGAGCTACGAGTGGCTGCGGGGGTCGGCCCCCGCGGAGAGGACCGGAGCGGACGACGTGCTGCCCCCGATCACCGACGTGGCCACGCTGTCGGAGATGGTGTGGCAGCACCAGTGGATCGTCGAGTCCGCTCAGGGCGACTCGGTCGGGGTCTTCGAGGGCTTCCTGCCCCGCGAGGAGATCGACCGGCAGATCCGGATCGCGGGTTCCCGCGTTCGTGAACCCGGGATGCGTCTCAGCTTCGGCGGGTCGCCGGTCGGCACGGGGCGGGCCTGGTCGTCGATCACGACCGTGCTCAGTCCGACCGGAACCGATCTGACCCAGAGCGACTTCCTCGAGTTCTACGCGGCCGGTGGAGAGGATCTGACCCTCGTCGTGGACCTCGGCATCGTGGGCGAGGATGCCCTGTTCGTCGACGACGACGGCCGGACCTCGGGAGTGAAGGAGAACGGGGTCCCGTGGGGACTGGGCCTGCTCGACCAGGAGGCGGATCCCGCACGGGGCGAGGTCTGGGGCAACGTCGCCGACGCGCGGGGCGTCTGGGGTGAACGCTGTGAGGGCGAGCCCGGCCGCATCTTCCGCCTCGGCGACCCTCGGGCCAACTGCACCCGCGGGAACGGCCGCAACGATTCGGAGGACCTCGACGGGGACGGGAATCTGGATCGGACGGAGCGATCGCTGCGCTGGGTCGTTCGGCTCGACGGCGCCTCTCGGTATCTGGCCGGGGACACCGCCGAGACGGGGACGGATTTCAGGTTGTACCGGATCCCGATCGGGACGGGCGACGCGATCGAGGTGAACGGTCCGATCACCGACGCCGACCTCCGGGCCGTCCGCCACCTGCGCCTCACCGTCACGGGGGGGCAGGCCCAGGCCGTCACGCTCGCCCGCATGCGCATCATCGGCTCCCGCTGGCTCAAGCGCGCCGTGGACGGTGTGGTGCGGGGCATCGTCGGAGACACGGCGGCAGCATTCGGGACGGTCGAGGTCGGGCCGGTGAGCGTGGTGACGGACGGCGACGAGTACGTCTCTCCGCCGGGTGTGCTCGAAGAGCTCTCGGATCCGACCTCGGCCGTCGGGGGGCAGGGCGTGGAGTTCAACGAGAAGTCGCTGCGCGTGAGCGCGCGCGGACTCCTCGAGGGCGACCGGGCCGAGGTGTATTCCCGCTTCCCGCAGCGCCCGAGGAACTTCCTCGCCTACCGCGAGGCGCGGCTGTGGGTGTTGCCTCGGGGCCCGAACTGGGGACGGGACGTGCCCGTCGATTTCTTCTTCAAGATCGGGACGGACCCCGAGAACTTCTATCTCTACCGGACCCCTCTCCGGTCCGCGCTCCCGGGTCGGCCGTCCCCCATGGACTGGGCACCCGAGGTCGTGATCGACTTCGAGATCTTCCAGGAGCTGCGGACGCGGGCCGAGGAGTTCCTGGCGATCGAGCCGCTGCGCCCCGGCGAGCCACCCCTCACGGTCTGGTCCCGGGACTCGACCTATGCCGTCGTGCTTCGAGATCGCGGACGGGCCCCCAACCTCGCGGCGGTGCGTGAGCTGTCGATGGG
>JAHHMJ010000275.1 GCA_018678395.1 Gemmatimonadota bacterium
GTCCAGGGTCGGTGGAGCGTGCACGCGCAAGACGTAGAGCGCGGCACCGGCCGCGATCGTCATCAGCACCAGACGAGAGACGGAGGGCGCCCAGCCCGGTGCCATCCACAGCAGGGTGCCTCCGATCGCCACGGCGGCCGCGGCGAGGTGTCCGGGGGTGATGCGTTCGCTCATGCCGTTCCCACCTCGGCGGTCGCCTGGGCGGCCGCCAGCGCATCCAGGCTCGCCCCCAACGCCGTGGCGGCCGCCTCGCGGTCCGCCTCCATGACGGGGCCCGGCCCGAACTGGGCTCGAACGTAGAGGGTGGTGAGCCGGTACATGGCCTGCCGAGGGACTCCCAGAGCGGCCAGGGTGCGGTGCAGGTGTTCGTATGGCGCCTCGTAGGGCAAGCGCGGTGCTCCTGCCTCGCCCAGGGCGGCGAGAAGCGTGCGGTACGCTGCCGAGATGCCGTCCGCCGCGTCACCGGTGGGGTCCGAGAGGGCGCGCAGCGACGCCTCGAGTCCCTCCCTCATCTCCTCGGCGTCGGGCACCGGCACGGCCTCGTCCTCGTCCGAGGTCCGCCCCCGACGTTTGCGGCCGAAGACCCCGGCCAGGAGGACCCCGACCACCAGGATCGTCATGAGCAGGCTCGAGAGATTGCCGATCAGCTCGAGGGCGCCGGGGTTGGGATCGCCGACATCCGGCGGCCGCAGCCGCTCGCCCTCGGCGGGCGGAGCCTCCTGTGCGGCCTCCTCTTCGAGCGCGGCGCCGCGCCGTTGCCGACCGGGAAGTCGCGGCAGCGGTGGCGGAGGGCGCCCGAAGGCGTCCGAGCTCGTCCGCACGCCCCCACTGCCCCCTTCCCCACCCCCGGACGATCCGCCCCCGGGAAGTCCCATCGCGGGGAGGATCAGGCCCGCGAGCGCGAGCAGCGTCATGATCGTCGCGGCGCTCCGCAACGCCTCGAAGGTCGGATCGGGCGCGCGGTCCGGGCGCGGACCACCCCGCCCGCGGTAGAACCAGAGGCCCCCGGCCCCCGCCGCGAGCGCGATGAGCCCGACCAGCCGCACCGTCCCGCTGCCGAGACCGGCGAATCCGAACCCGTCCATCACGCGCACACCGCGCACGGCGAGGGCGACGACCGACACCGTGGCGAACACGATGGCGGCCCGCGCCCAGGGGCGGGTCGGTGGCGTCGGGGAACCTCGATCCGGAACGGTCATCGGGGTGGCTGCGGGCGGTCGGGCGGAGGCGGGTCGGCCATGCCGGGACTGGGACTCGAACCCAGAAGCCTTTTCAGGCGGGGGATTTTAAGTCCCCTGTGTTTACCGATTTCACCACCCCGGCCGGTGCGATGCTCGCGCGAACATACGGACGAGCGGTGCGGTGGACTACCGGGCGCCGGACGAGCCGGGGACGGCCTCAGTCGCGCACCGACCTCAGTCGCGCACCGACCCCAGCCGCAGCGCGTTCAGTGTGACCGCCAGTGAGACACCCATGTCGCCCACCACGACCGCCGTGACGAGCGAGACCCATCCGAAGGGCACGGCCAGCGCGAGGCCGGCCTTGACCAGCAGGGCGGCGGCGATGTTCTGGCGGATCACCCGCCGCGCTCGCTTGGACATGCGCCACAGGTAGGGCAATCGGCGCAGATCGTCGCCCATCAACGCCACGTCGGCGGTCTCGAGCGCCACGTCGCTTCCCCGCGCGCCCATGGCGATGCCCACGGTCGCGGCGGCGAGCGCCGGGGCGTCGTTCACGCCGTCTCCCACCATGGCCACGCCCCCGAACCGGTCCTGAAGCGCTTCGATGGCGGCCACCTTGTCGGCGGGGAGCAGCTCCGCGCGGACCTCGTCCACCCCCGCGGCGGCCGCGATGCCGGCCGCGGCATCGGAGCGGTCTCCGGTGAGCATCGTGACCTGATGCACCCCCAGAGACCGGAGTTCGGCGATCGCCTCGCCGACGTCCGCGCGCGCCGTGTCAGCCAGGGTGAACCAGGCCAGAACCCGATCCGACGAGGCGAGGCCGACGACCGTGGCGCCGGGCCGGGTCGCGTCTTCGGGAACCGTCGTTCCCGGAAGGTGCTCGGCGAGCCAGTCGGGCTTTCCGATCCGGTACGCACGGCCCTCGATCGAACCCCGTGCGCCCCGCCCCGGAACCGCTTCGAAGTCGACGACGGTGCCGGAGCCCGCGACGCCGCTGCGATCGGCGAATTCGACGATGGCGCGAGCCAGCGGGTGCTCGGAGCGCGACTCGAGCGCGGCCGCGAGGGCCAGCGCGTCGTCGCTGTCGCCCGGCGTCATCGCCACCACCTCCGGATGACCGAAGGTCAGGGTACCCGTCTTGTCGAGCGCGATCGCCCGCACGTCGCCGAGGGCCTCCAGGTAGCGCCCGCCCTTGATGAGCACGCCGTTGCGGGCGGCGGCGGTGAGTCCGCTGACCACGGCGACGGGCGTCGAGATCACGAGTGCGCAGGGGCAGGCGATGACGAGCAGGGTGAGTCCCCGCACGAACCACTCGGTGAACGGGGCCCCGAAGAGCACTACGGGCACCACGACCACGAGGACCGCGGCGGCGGTCACGACGGGCGTGTACACACGGGCGAACCGCTCGACGAAGTGCTCGGTCCGCGTCTTCCGCGATTCGGCCTCCTCGACCAGGCGCACGATACGCGCGAGGGTGCTGTTCTCGGCGGAATGCCGCGCCTCGGCGACGATCCAGCCCTCGCGGTTGATCGTCCCCGACAGAACGCCGGCGCCGACGCCCTTCTCGACCGGCAGGGACTCCCCCGTGACCGCCGACTCGTCAACGGCCGAGTGCCCCTCGACGACGACGGCATGGACCGCCACGCGATCGCCGGGACGGACCACGAAGCGATCCCCGGGACGCAGGTCGTCCACGGCGACGACCTCTTCGCGACCATCTTCGCGAAGGCGGATCGCACGCTGGGGCGCTAGGTCCAGCAACGCTGCCACGGATCCCCGCGCGCGATCGACCGCAAAGGTCTCGAGCAGTTCGGAGATCGCGAAGAGGAATGCGATCGCGGCTCCCTCGACCGTCTCGCCCACGGCCACGGCGCCGAGGATCGCGATCGTCATGAGGAAGTTCATGTCGAGCGCGAGGTCCCGCGCCGCGCGCAGTCCCCGTGGGAA
>JAHHMJ010000174.1 GCA_018678395.1 Gemmatimonadota bacterium
AAGGTCGTGGCCAGCATCGACGAGGCGGCCCACGCGCGCGCGCTCGCCAACCTGGCCCGCATTCTCAGTTGGGCGGGCAAGCAGGACGAGGCCCTCACCGTCGCGGATCGCGCCACGGAGATGGCGCGCGATCCGCACACCGTCTTCCAGATGCTGACCGTCCTGGTGCGCGACGGCCGTACGGATGAGGCGCTGGTCTACGCGGACGAAGCCGCCCGCCTGATGCCCGACATCGCCGATGTGCGCAAGATGAACGGCGTCTTGCTGGCCGAGAACGGTCGGAGCGCCGAGGCCTTGCCCGAGCTGGAGGCCGCCGCCCGACTCGATCCCACCCTGACCGACATCCACTACCACGTCGGCGTGGTCCTGTCGGATCTCGGGCAGGCGGCTCGAGCGGAGGCGGCGTATCGCCGCGCGATCGAGATCGACCCGTCTCAGGCCGACGCCCTCAACAACCTCGGCATCCTGCTGGCCCAGCGCGGCGACACCCGCGGGGCGCTGCAGCTGTTCGAACGGGCGGTGGCGGCGAATCCCGCCCACCCGAACGCCCCGCAGAACGCGGCGCGTGCGAGGCGGTTGCTGGGGGGCTGAACCGGACGGGTCACCGGCCTCGGGCTGGCGCTAGCCTCCCCGATCGCGAATAGGTATGCACGGAGCGGTTGAGCCATGTGACCCAAGAGGAGCGGTTCGCCATGGGCGAGCGAATGGGCGAGCGAATGGGCGACCGAATGAGTGACCGAATGAGCGAGTCGGGCGAGGCTGGGCCCCCGCCGGATCTGGTCGAGGCGCTCCGGGGCGCGTTCGAGATCGAGCGGGTCCTGGGAGAGGGCGCGACGGCCCGCGTCTACCTCGCGCGCGATCTGAAGCACGATCGGCGCGTGGCCCTCAAGGTGCTCCGCGGGGAACTGCGAGCGGCCGTCGGGGCCGAGCGGTTCCTGAGGGAGATCCGGATCTCGGGACAGCTGACCCATCCACACGTACTCCCGCTTTTCGACTCGGGCGATGCGGGTGGCTTCCTCTACTACACGATGCCCCGTGTTCGAGGCGAATCGCTCGATGCCCGGCTCGCCCGGGAGGGGCGGCTGCCCGTCGAGGAGGCAACGCGCATCGCCGGGCAGGTCGCGTCCGCGCTGCACTACGCTCACGGTGAGGGCGTGATCCACCGCGACATCAAGCCGGGCAACATCCTCCTGACCGACGGGCACGCCTACGTGGTCGACTTCGGGATCGCCCGAGCCCTCGAGCAGGCGGGTGCCGAGAGGCTGACCCGCACGGGGCTGGCGGTGGGAACGCCCACCTACATGAGCCCCGAACAGGCGTTCGGCCAGGAGCGGGTCGATGGCCGCACCGATACCTACGCCCTCGGCTGCGTGCTCTTCGAGATGCTGAAGGGTCGCCCACCGTTCGCCGCGCGCAGTCTTCCCGCGCTCATGGCGAAGCACGCGACCGAGCCCGTGCCCGGCCTGCGCATGGACGATGACTCGATCCCGCTGTACGTGGAGCGGGCGGTGAAGCGGGCGATGGCGAAGGACCCCGCGGAGCGGTTCCCGTCTCCGCGCGCGCTCGATGAGACGCTGCGCTCTCGGGAGGTCGTGGACGTCGTCGGGCGGCGGCGTCTGGCCGTGCTCCCGCCGGCCAACCGGACCGGTGCGGAAACACAGGACTTCCTCACGTTGGGCCTGCATGAAGCGCTCATCTCGCGCCTCTCGGAGGGGAACGTGGCCGTTTTGGCCCGGGCCTCGGTCGCGCCCTTTCGCGAGAGCGACAAGCCGCTCCAGGAGATCGCTCGTGAGCTGGGGGTCGACTCGGTGGTCGAGTCGTCCATTGGGGTTTCGGGGGATCGCGTCGGCGTGGACGTGCGCCTGGTCGACGGGGCCAGCGAAGAGGGCATCTGGTCGGATTCGTTCCAGGGAAGTACCGATGATCTGGTACGGCTCTACCGGAACGTCGCCGACGGTGCGGCCGAAGCGGTGCTCGGAGCCATGGCGCCCGCACGGCCCCGAACCTCGCAACTGCAGGTCGTCGACCCGACGGCGTTCGAGAACTACATGCGCGGGCGTGTCCACCAACAGAGGTTCATGCCGGCCGATCTGCAGCGGGGGCTGCAGTACTATCGGAATGCGATCGAGATCCAGCCGGACTACGCCGCGGCGCATGCGGGGACCGCGCTGATCTGGGGGTCCATGACCGTACTGGGCATGATGCCTCCCGCGGAGTCCGGTCCGCTCTGGACCGAGTCCGCGCGGCGGGCCGTGGACCTGGATGCGTCGCTGGGTGAGGCGCGACAGGCCATGGCGCAGGCTTTGACCTGGTACGAGTGGGATTTCGAAGCTGCCGAACGCGAGTGGATCGCCGCCACCGAGCTCGATCCCCACAACCCCGAAGCCCAGGCCTTCTATTCCCATTTCCTGGGCATGATGCGCCGGATTCCGGAGAGCGATGCAGCGATGGAGCGGGCCATCGCCATCGATCCCTTCAACCCCTTCACCGCGACGCTGCAGGCGCACCAGACGATGATCGCAGGCCGATACGACGAGGCCTTCGAGCGCTTCCAGCAGGTGCCGCCCAGCCCCCTCGCGTTCGAGGGTGCCGCCTATTCGGCCCTCATGCTAGGGAGGAGCGACACGGCGCGGCGCTTCAAGACCGCGTATCTGGAGATGCTCGGCCACCACGATGCAGCCGCGGCACTCCGGGGCGGAGCGACGGTGGAGGCCGGCCTCGTCGCGGCCGCGAATCTCTTGATCGAACGGGCCGAGTCGGTGTTCGTCCGCCCGGTCATGATCGGCATCACCCTGGCCTTCGGGGGCGAGACCGAGCGGGCCCTCGATTGGATGGAACGCGGCGAGGAGGTGCGGGATTTCCAGGTGGCCTACTTCTCCGGGGTCCCACTCCCCGAGGCGGTCCGGTCCCACGCGCGGTTCAGCGCGATCCTCGAGCGGGTGGGGCTGCCGGCCCCGTAGTACGGTGAAGCTCAACGAGGACCCGCGATCGTGCCTGCCCGATGGTCCGTCCTAGCCGCCCGCCACCCGCCGGAACGGCTGCCGCCGCCCGTATACCAGGGACCGCCACAGCCACTCCAACGGCCCGGCCTGGTAGCGCGACAACCACCACGGTGACGCCACGATCAGCAGCGTCCAGATCGCCACGACGATCGCGCCCTGGCCCACCCGGTCGATCGACCCGAAGAGGCCCAACCCGTGGCCGTAGAAGAGGGTCGTACAGATCACCGTCTGAGCGATGTAGTTGGTGAAGGCCATGCGGCCCACGGCCGCGAGCCGTGCGGTCAGGCCACTCAGCGCCCCGCTCTGGCAGATCAGCATCACCACCCCCACCCACCCGAGCGCCACCGGGATGCTGCCCCAGTAGTTGTAGAGCGATCCCAGAAAGAAGAAGTCCGGGGCCGCCCAATCGGTGGCGGCATTGCGCGCCATCCCCAGGGAGATGAGCGGGATTCCCACGAGGAGGCCTGCCGCGATCATCGCACCGTACGTTCGAGCGCGAGCGAGCGCGCTGAAGACGCCGAGCTTGAACAGCGCCATGCCGAACAGCATGAGACCCCCGACCCGCCACAGGCCCCAGACCGGGTAGACCTCGGTATGCATCGAGAGCGACTGCGGTACGCGGTGCTCGTTCTGCCGCAGCCAGCCCCCGCGATACGTCGCGACCTCCGCCTCGAGTGCCTCGCGCGGCGGGTCCATGTCGGCCACCGCCTCTGCCACGTCCTCCGGGGGCCACTGCGACACCGAGAGCCCCGCTGCCGCCATCACCCCCGATCCCACGATCCACGACAGCAGGGCGAGGGCGATCAGCGTGCGCGGGCGTCGACGTCGAAAGACGTAGACCAGCGTCCCGGTCAGCGCGTACCAGACCAGGATGTCGCCATACCAGAGCGCGTAGGCGTGAACCAGGCCGAAAACCAGCAGCCAGAACATGCGCTTCAGGTGCAGGCCACCGGCGCGCGCGCCCCGCGCCTCCCGGCGCTCGGCCATCAGCACCACACCCGCTCCGAAGAGCATGGAGAAGATCGCCATGAACTTCAGGTCGCCGAACAGGTGGGTCAGCCTCCAGACCCAGCCGTTCAGACCGTCCAGGCTTCCCCAGACCGTGGGGTTCTGATAGGCGGCCGCCGGCATCGAGAACGAGCCGATGTTCATCGTCAGGATGCCGAGGACGGCGAATCCGCGCAGCACGTCGAGCGAGCGAATGCGGTCCGCTTCCCCGACCGGGGTCGCCCGGGAAGGGTCGCCGGTGGGGCGCTCGTGGGCCGTAGGGACTCGGTCGGGAGACATGCGCGGTCCAGGCGGGTGGCTCGGAGGGGTTCGCGGCCGAAGATTCGTCAGAGTGGCCCGCCGCCGATGGACCGGTCAAGCACGCACCGTCTTTCTTGACACGCGCGGACCCACGCAACACTTTGTTCGGTGACCGAACAAAGTAGGGCGTCGCACGGCTCGCAACCCCGCGCGTGGGGGCGGGCGTCGCGGCGTTTCCCAAGGGCTCGGAGGAGGCTCCAATGCGTGGGTTTGGGTTCGATGTCGCCCGCCGCGTGGCGCAGCGATGGCTGCCGGCGATGTGCGTCACCCTGCTGTTGGCGGTGCCTGGCGCCGTCGAGGCGCAGCATGATATCCAGATCGTCACCGACGCCGATGGCCAGCGCCTGGTGGTCGACGGCGAGACGGTGATGGTGAAGGGGGTCAACTGGGATTACTTCCCGATCGGCACCACCACCACGTACAGCCTCTGGACACAGCCGGCGAGCTTCATCCAGCAGGCGCTCGACCGTGAGATGGCGCTTCTCCGAGCGATGGGGGGGAACGCCATCCGGGTCTACAACGGCATTCCCGCGCGCTGGATCGAGTACATCTACGATACGTACGGGGTCTGGTCGATCGTGAACCATCCGGTCGGCCGCTACGGCGTGACGCTGGGTGGCACGTACATCCCTGCGACCGACAACTCGAACGAGACGCAGCGCCAGCTGATCATCGACGAAGTGGTCTCGATGGTCGAAGAGCAGGACGGCACGCGTGGGCTCCTCATGTGGCTGCTCGGCAACGAGAACAACTACGGTCTCGAGTGGAGCTCGGCCGAGACCGAGGACCTGCCCGCGGGTGAGCAGTTCGCCGTGAAGGCGCGCTACCTGTACTCGCTGGTCGGCGAGGTCACGGCGGCCATCAAGGAGATCGACACGGCTCGCCCGGTCGCGCTCGCCAACGGTGACCTCCAGTACCTCGACATCATCGCCGAGGAAGCGAGCAACCTCGACGTGTTCGGTTCGAACGTGTACCGCGGGGATTCCTTCCGGGACTTCTTCCAGCGCGTTCAGGACGAGATGGGCATCCCGGTCATGTTCACCGAGTTCGGTGCGGATGCCTTCAACGCGCGCACGATGGAAGAGGACCAGGTCACGCAGGCTCGGTACCTGATCGAGCAGTGGCGGGAGATCTTCGAGCAGTCCGCCGGGAAGGGCCTCGTGGGCAACTCCATCGGTGGTCTCACCTTCCAGTGGACCGACGGCTGGTGGAAGTTCGGCCAGACGGAGCGCCTCGACATCCAGGACACCAACGCGTCCTGGGCCAACGACGCCTATCCCGAGGATTACGTCGAGGGCAACAACAACATGAACGAGGAGTGGTGGGGGATCATCGCCAAGGGCCCCACCGACGCCCAGGGGTTCTACGGGCTCTACCCCCGCGCGGCGTACTATGCGCTGCAGCAGGCGTACGAGCTGGATCCCTACGGCCAGGGCGTGGACATCGCGTCCATCCGCGCCCACTTCAGCGACATCAGCCCCGTCGGTACCGAGCTGATGGCTCGCGCCGACCGGGCGACGCTGCTGGGCCAGCGCACCAGCCTGGCCCGCTTCTCCGGGATGCGGATGGAGTTCGAGACGTACTCCACCGGCGGGGACGGGATCAGCACTCCTGACGAGGCCGGTCGCCCCACGGACCAGAGTCCGGGCTTCCAGGGTTTCGACACCAAGCAGTCGTTCTACGCCAGCTTCCAGGCGAATCCGGCCTCGAACATTCAGGCCGACCTCACGGTGAACCTGCTGGGCGCGGTTCCGGACAACCCGATCGACGAGATCTTCTACGAAAACGTGGGTCGGACCCGTCGCACCGAGCTGAACGGCACAGCCGCCGACGTCTCGGACTTCGAGCGGCTGCGGGTCTACCAGGCCGACGTCTCCTGGGACGACGACCTGTTCAGCATGGAGGGATTCTATCGAACGGGCCATTACCACTGGGCCTACGACGGGGACTTCTTCAACCTGTATCGCGAGGCCAACTACGGCCCGAACATCGACATCTACAACGGCGTTGCGCCGGTGGGTGTGGAGTTCACGGGCAAGCGCCAGTTCGAAGGTCTCACGGTCGCTTTCGGCCCCGAGCTGTGGTGGGGAGCCAACCCGGCCGTCATGGCGAAGTACACGCGGCCGATCGCCGGTTGGACCGTGACCGGTCTCATCCAGGAAGACATCACCCGCCAGGGCAACATCGCCTCGTCGTTCGCGGTGCCTCAGCCCGAGAACCGGAAGGCGACGATCCACATGGCGCGCACGTGGCGCGGTGTCGACATCGACCTGGGCGGCATCTGGGCCGGTTCGAAGCAGGTGGGCCGCTCGTTCCAGATCGCCGACGGTGAGCCGGGCGACTTCCGGTTGCTCCAGGACGAGATCAAGGACGGCGACACCTTCGGAGCCAAGGCGAAGTTCACCGTTCAGCGCGGCGCCTGGAACTGGTACGCGATCGGCTCGGCGATGGGTCTCGTGGCCGACGGCGGCTACGACCAGACCCAGATCTTCACGGGCTACACGCTGAAGGACACCGGTAGCGGTAACCAGTGGCAGATCCTGAGCGGTCTCGCCTACAACACCGGCAACTGGTCGATCGCGCCGAACTTCATGTGGAACAAGCCCATCGTCGGGCCCGTCCCCGCGCCCTGCGTCTCGGGGAGCAACGACCAGTGGGGCGGACAGGAGTGCATCCCCGGCACCACGCCGGCGCGCCCCCGCAACATCCTGGACGATCCGTTCTCGGTGCGGCTGAACCGGGAGACCACCGCCGGTGAGCTGGTCATCACCTACGACCCCACGCCGGCTACGTGGATGTACACCTGGGATAGTGACATCCAGGAAGACGCCGAGTTCGCGGTCAGCGCCGGCTTCACCTTCCGTCGCCACCACACGACGGCCGACGCCGCCGTGGGTATCGCGGCGGACGGCCGAAGCCCCTTCGCGTTCCCGGCGGGTACGCCGGCACGGGATCTGTGGGAGGCTCGGGTCCGCATGGTCTCGAAGCAGCCCGCGGGCGGCCCCGGGGTCATCGCCAACGTCTACTTCGGCACGGCGGAGCCCAACGGAGCCGACCTGATCGCGGGCACCGATGAGACGCGTGCGCTCGGCTCGACGATCGATCGGTTCGGTGCCGACGTCCGCTTCCTCGCCGGCCGCTTCAAGGCCGCGGCCCACGCGAAGTTCAACGACTGGGGTCCCTACGACTACCACCGGGACTTCAACCTGACGTTCCCGATGCAGCTCATGGGCGACATCTCGTGGACGCTCGGCCTGCCGGACTGGCTGGACGACCGCTCGAACACGCGCTTCGGGATCCGGGGTGCGTGGCGGACGCTGGACCAGTACTCGCCGCGGTACTGCCCCGGATTCTCCTCCGGCCCCAACGGGTCGCCGGTGTGTGATCCGACCGCCGACGGCGACAACGGGCGCGAGTGGGAAATCCGGACCTATCTCCATATCGGGATGTAGGGCCCGGATGAGCGAAAGGCCCTCTTCGACGGCCCCGGGGCGACCCGGGGCCGTCGCTTCGCACGATGGGGCGGACGCGATCGAGGCGCGCGTGTCCGAGCTCATCGCGGCGATGACGATCGACGAGAAAGCCGGTCAGCTGAATCAGATCAACGGCCACGGGGGGCACATACCCCACGACGTGGTCGTCAATCTGCGCGAGGGCCGCATCGGCTCGATCCTGAACGAGGTCGATCCGAACTGCGTGAACGAACTGCAGCGGATCGCGATCGAGGAGAGCCGCCTGGGGATCCCGCTGATCATCGGGCGGGATGTGATCCACGGATTCAAGACCGTGTTCCCGATCCCGCTCGCGCAGGCGTGTTCGTGGGATACCGAGGTCGTGCGCGAGGGGGCACGAATCGCGGCCCTCGAGGCCGCCGCCCACGGCGTTCACTGGACCTTCGCGCCGATGGTCGACATCGGCCGCGATCCGCGGTGGGGCCGGGTGGCCGAATGCCTCGGCGAAGACCCCTATCTGTCGGGCGTCCTCGCGGCCGCCATGGTCGAGGGGTTCCAGGGCAACGATCTGGCCGACACCGGTAGCATCGCCGCCTGCGCCAAGCACTTCGCGGGCTACGGCGCCTGCGAGAGCGGCAAGGACTACAACACCACCGATCTCACGGAGCGCCAGCTGCGCAGTGTGCACCTGCCCCCCTTCGAGGCGGCGTGTCGCGCGGGTGTGGCGACCTTCATGACGTCGTTCAGCGACATCGACGGCATTCCCGCGAGCGCGAACGAGCTTCTTCTACGGCAGATCCTGCGCGAGGAGTGGGGTTTCGACGGCTTCGTGGTCAGCGACTGGGAGTCGATCCCGCAGCTGTGCGTCCACGGTCTCAGTGCCGACCACGTGGAGGCGGTTCTCGAGGCGGCCCGGGCCGGTGTGGACATGGACATGGCCGGCTGGACCTACGTCTCCCACCTCGCCGGCCTCGTGCACGACGACCGGCTCCCGGAGTCGGTCATCGACACGATGGTGGCCAACGTGCTGCGGGTGAAGCTGCGGCTCGGGCTGTTCGACCGGCCGTACACCGATCCGTCGATCTTCCCGGCCAGCGGGAACCCGTATCATCTCGAAGCGGCGCGACGCTCGGCGGTCCAGAGTTCGGTTCTGCTCAAGAACGAGAACGGCGCGCTGCCGCTCGCTCTCGATCGACTCGAGCGCGTGGCCGTGATCGGCCCTCTCGCCGACGAGCCCTTCGAGCAGCTCGGCACCTGGGTCTTCGACGGGGATCCGTCCCTCAGCTGTACGCCCCTGGAGGCGCTGCGCGCGGTGTGCGCGGGACAGTGCAAGCTCCGTACGGTGCGTGGCCTCGAAACGACGCGCAGCCGGAACCAGGAGGGATTCCAGGAGGCGGTCGACGCGGCCGCGTGGGCCCACGTCGCTGTGCTCTTCCTCGGCGAGGAATCCATCCTGTCGGGGGAGGCGCACTGCCGCGCGGACATCTCGCT
>JAHHMJ010000675.1 GCA_018678395.1 Gemmatimonadota bacterium
CGCGAGATCCCGGTCATGATCGCCGTCACGCTCGCGCTGTTCCCGCTGATCTGGGACGGTCAGTTGAGCCGCCCCGACGGGATGATCCTGATCGTGATCCTCGCGCTCTACCTGCTCTTCATCAATCGAGCGGCCGGCGAGGAAGTGCCGGAGGTGGTCGGGGAGTTCGAGATCTACGCCGACGATTCCAAGGCCGACGCCAAGACCGTCGCCGGCAGTCTCGCCCTGATCGTCGGAGGGTCGATCGGACTCGTGCTCGGCGGGCGGTCGATCGTCATGGCCGCCGAGTACATCGCCAGTGCGTTCGGCGTCCCGGATCTGGTGATCGGGTTGACCCTGGTCGCGATCGGCACGTCGCTGCCCGAGCTCGCCACCGCGCTCGTCGCCGCCTTCCGCAAGGAGGCCGATATCGCGGTGGGCAACATCATCGGTTCGAACGTCTTCAACATTGCCGCGATCCTGGGCATCACGTCGACCGTCCAACCCATCCGGGTCGTGTCGGACGTCGTGCGCGAGGAGCTACCGGTGGTTCTCCTGCTGTCCCTGCTGGCGTTCCCCGTCACGCGCTCGGCCCACCGCATCCGCCGGTGGGAGGGCGCGATCCTGCTCACGGCCTACTTCGTCGCGACGATCTGGCTCGTCCGGTTCTGAGTCGGACGGGTCATCGGCAGAGCCGGTGCACGGGTGGTCAGCTCGGCGCGCTGGACGTTGCAGCCAGCGGCTCGAACCGGGCGGTGAAGTGCCGCAGCACGGGGGCCTGTTCGGCGATTCGGTAGCCCGCCAGAGACCGGCGCTGCTCCCAGACCTCCAGGATCACGTCGATCACGTACTTGATCTGGCTCTCGGTGTAGACTCGCCGAGGAATGGCCAGGCGCACGAGCTCCATCCGGGACGGGACTTCCTCGCCGGTCTCCGGATCGGTGTGCCCGAACATGACCGTCCCGATCTCGCATCCTCGGATGCCGCCCGCGAGGTACAGCTCGGCGGTGAGCGCCTGGCCCGGCAGCCGACTCCGCGGGATGTGGTCGAGGAAGGCCGCCGCATCGAGGTAGATGGCATGTCCTCCGGGCGGCCGCATGATCGGGACCCCCTGCTTGGCGAGGTGCTCTCCGAGGTAGCGAACCGAGGCGACCCGGTAGGCGAGGTAGTCCTCGTCGAGCACCTCTTCGAGACCGACGGCGATGGCCTCGAGGTCGCGGCCGGCGAGGCCCCCGTAGGTCGGGAAGCCCTCGGTGAGGATCAGCAGGTTCTCCTCCTGCCGCGTGAGCTCGGCGTCCTGGCTGGCGAGGAATCCCCCGATGTTCGCCAGCCCGTCCTTCTTGGCCGACATGGTGCAGCCGTCGGCGAGTGCGAACATCGCGCGGGCGATCTCCTTCACCGGTGTATCGCCCCACCCCTCTTCGCGGGTCTTGATGAACCAGGCGTTCTCGGCGAACCGGCAGGCGTCGAGGTACAGCGGGATTCCGGCCCGCCGACAGACGGCCGACACCTCGCGTAGATTCGCCATCGACACCGGCTGTCCCCCGCCGGTGTTGTTGGTCACCGTGACCATCACGAGCGGAATCCGGTCGACGCCGTGTTCGTCGATCGTCGCTTCGAGGGCCGCCACGTCCATGTCGCCCTTGAAGGGATGGGGCTCGCCCGGGACGAGTCCGTGCGGAGCCGGAAGATCGATCGCGGTCGCGCCGGTCGCCTCGACGTTCGCCCGCGTCGTGTCGAAGTGCGTGTTGTTCGGCACCACGTCCCCGGGCGAGCAGACCGTCTCGAAGAGGATCCGCTCCGCCGCTCGTCCCTGGTGGGTCGGGATCACGTGCTCGAACCCGGTGAGCTCGTGGACCACGTCGCGGAAGCGGAAGAACGAGCGACTTCCCGCGTAGCCCTCGTCGCCTCGCATCAGCGCGCCCCACTGCTCGGCACTCATGGCCGACGTGCCGCTGTCGGTCAGCAGGTCGATCAGCACGTCGTCGCTGCGCAGCTTGAACATGTTGTAGCCGGCTTCGCGCAGCATCTCCTCGCGCTGCACCCGCGTCGTCATGCGGATCGGCTCGACGACCTTGATGCGAAACGGCTCGATGATCTCGGCCATGGGTGTTCTTCTAGACGTGTTCGAGGGCCTGGGACAGGTCTGCGATGAGGTCCTGCGGGTTCTCTACGCCCACGCTGAGACGGACCAGCGCGGGGGTGATGCCCATGCGAGCCTGGTCGGCGGGCGGCACGTCCGAGTGCGTCATGCTGGCCGGGTGCTCGGCGAGTGACTCGGTGCCCCCGAGGCTCACCGCCAGCTTGGTGAGCTGGAGGTGGTTCAGAAGCCGGAACGCCTCCGCTTCACCCCCGCGGACCTCGAACGAGATCATGCTCCCGGGAGACAGGCACTGGCGGCGATAGGTCTCGAAGTCGGGGTCGTTCTCGCCGAGGTGTCCGAGGTAGTACACGCGGTCGACCTTGGGATGGTCGAGCAGGTAATCGGCCACGTAGCGCGCGTTCTTCATCTGGCTCGTCATGCGGAGCTTCAGCGTCTCGAGCGATCGCAACAGGAGCCATCCCGTCCACGGCCCGGCCATGCTGCCGAAGAAGGTCCGCGTGGCCTTCAGGCGGGTGATGAGGTCGTCCGAGCCCAGGACGGCGCCGGCGATCAGGTCGCTGTGGCCACCGACGAACTTCGTGAGCGAATACAGGACGAGGTCGGCTCCGTGCTTCAGCGGGTGCTGCCAGAGCGGACCGAGGAAGGTGTTGTCGACGGCGACCAGGACCCGACGGTCTTCGGTCGTGCATTCCCGAGCGACCTCCGCACACATCCCGATGTCGACCAGCCGATTGGTCGGGTTGGCCGGTGTCTCCACGTAGATCATGGCCAGGCGTTCGCGCCGGTCGCCCTCGGAGAGCGCCGCTTCGAGTCCCGCGCGACCCTCCACGGCGGGGAAGGGCACCGTCTCGATGCCGAACTCCGGAAGGATCACGTGGAAGAGGTATTCGGTTCCCCCGTAGATCGGCTCGCTGAAAGCCAGCACGTCACCCGGACGCAGGAAGGTGAAGGCGGTGGTGGCGATCGAGGCCATCCCGCTCTCGAAGGACGCGGCGGCCTCGGCGTCGTCCCAGAGCGTGAGGCGGTCCTCCAGAATCTCCAGCGACGGGTTGTTGAGTCGGGAGTAGATCAGACCCAGCGTCTCGTCGTTGCGCCGCTCCCGAAGCCCGTAGGCGATTTCGAAGAAGGCCTTGCCCTCCTCGGCCGTTCGGAAGGCGAAGGTCGAGGTCTGGAATATGGGCGGTTTCACGGCCCCTTCCGACCATTCCGGACGGTAGCCGTAGCTCATCATGAGGCTCTCGGGACTCAGGACATGGTCGCCGAGGGTGCGTTTGTCGGATGGGTCCTTCACTCTGGACTCCGCGCGAGATGGTGAGGGGTGGAGCACGGTACCGTGTCAGGTTGAATCTAGCAGGGTCCACGGCACGACACCCTTGCCCCCCCGTCGCCCGGGCCCCAGCCTCGAGTCATGGCACGACGCGATCGAGGGGTCGAGCGAGCGGTGCACCGGTGGGCCCGCAAAGGCCTCATCGACGAGGCTCTCGCGCACGCACTCCGCGATGAAGCCCGCTCGGAGCATGATGCCGACACACTCCGGGTCGGCCAGCTGCTCACGGCCGTGACCGGTGCGGTGGCGCTGTTTCTCGCCGGTGCTCTGTTCGTCTCGCAGACGTGGCCGTCCCTGTCGGAGTCCGCGCGGACGACGGTCCTGGGCGTCCTCTCCGCTGCGATATGGCTCCTGGGCCGCGTCCTGTCCTCACGAGAGCGCTGGACCCGCATCGGTGAGGTGATCCAGGTCGCGGGGATGGCGCTGGCCGCGTTCGCCCTGGTCTACTCCGACAACGCCTGGGGCGAGGGCTCACTCGGCGCTCGGGTGGTCGGAGCGATGGCCCTCGTGATCCCGATCGTCCTCGGACCCCTGGCGTGGAAGAGCTCGGTCGGCATGGTTGCGGCGCACACGGCCCTCTCGCTCGTCTTCGCGGCACTCTTCCTCGATCGAGCGTTGGGCCTCGACTTCGAAGCCATCGTCTGGGTCCTCGATGGACTGGTTCTGGTCGCCCTGGTGGTTCTCTGGCTTCGTGTGAAGGACCGCTGGGATCGCGGTGTGCATCGAGACCTCGTGGCGCTCACCACCGGGCTCTACGCCGGACTCGTCCTGGTATTCTTCACCGGAGCCGGGGTGCTGGATTGGGACGAGGGCACCATATGGGCCATCGATGTCTGGTGGTTGGGGATGGTGGGGCTGACGATGTGGGGGGCGGCCCACACGCCCGGTGATGCGGAGCGGGATGTGATCGAGACCCACATGGCGGCGTGCGTGCTCCTCGGCACCTTCTTCATCGGCTTCACGGGAGCCGAGGCACTGTCGGTCCCGGCCGAAGCGTGGGCGATCGGCGCCGCCGCCGTGGGTGCCGCGGGACTCTTCTGGGGCCTCCGGGTGCGCAACATCCCCACCGTCGGCGCGTCCACCCTGGCGCTCATCGGTGTGCTGTGGGTGTACGCCATGGATCAGGCCGATGCGGGAGTCGCGGCCGCGGCCATGGCCGTCACGGCCATTCTGCTCTTCTGGGTCGCCTCCCGGATTCGGACGGTCGGCCCAGACGGGGGCTGACGAGCGACAGTCGGCGGGTCTACCTTCCACCTCCCTCCCCTCGCATCCGCACGCACCATGCTCTCGATCGACCTGACCGGTAAGCGGGCCTTCGTGGCCGGAGTCGCCGACGACAACGGCTACGGCTGGGCCATCGCACGTGCTCTCGCGGCCGCCGGCGCCTCGGTGTGCGTCGGTACCTGGCCCCCCGTCCTGGGGATCTTCCAGCGTCTGCGCGAGAAGGGTCGCCTCGACTTCTCGCTCGACGGCGGTGGAGAGTGGTCGATCGAGAAGGTGTATCCGATGGATGCGGTGTTCGACACGCCGGAGGACGTTCCGGAGGATCTGCACGACGACAAGCGCTATCGCGGGCTGAGCGGCTTCACGATCCAGGAGGTCGCCGACGCCATGGCGTCGGATTTCGGATCGCCGGCCATCGACGTACTCGTGCACTCGCTGGCCAACGGACCGGAGGTGTCGAAGCCGCTGATCGACACCTCGCGCGCCGGATACCTGGCCGCGCTGTCGACCAGCGCCTATTCGCTCGTCAGCATGGTCCGGCGCTTCGGGCCCATCATGCGCCCGGGTGGAGCCGTGGTCTCGTTGACCTACCTCGCCGGCGAGCGGGTGATTCCGGGGTACGGTGGGGGCATGAGTTCGGCGAAGTCGGCGCTCGAGGGGGATACGCGGACGCTGGCCTACGAGGCGGGCCGCCGGCACGGCGTACGCGTGAACACCATCAGCGCCGGTCCGCTCGCCAGCCGCGCGGCAAAAGCCATCGGCTCGATCGGCAACATGGTCGAGTACTACGAGGTCAACGCGGCGCTCCCCGCCTGTCAGACGGCCGACGACGTGGGTCGCGCGGCCGCCTTCCTCTGCTCGCCGCTCGCCGCCGGCATCACCGGTGAGACGCTGCACGTCGACATGGGCTATCACGCCATGGGGATGGTGGCCGAGGACCAGTTGGGCTCCGACGGAGACTGACCCCTCACCGGCGCGTCCGGTGTAGTATCGCCGCATGGACACCCTCGGCACTCTGCTCCCGCGGTTGCTCACCGTGATCCCCGGTCCGGCGTCGCGCGCGCTCGCGGACCGGTTGGCCGCGGTCGAGTCCCGCAACATCACCTTCGTCGACGACGGCTGGCCGGTCTTCTGGGACGAGGCCCGGGGCGCCAACGTGCGCGATGCCGACGGGAACGTCTACGTCGACCTGACGGCCGCGTTCGGTGTGGCCCTGCTCGGGCACGGCGCCCCGGAGGTCCTCGACGCGATCCGCCGCGAGGCACCGCGGCTCGTTCACGGCATGGGGGACGTCCATCCGCCGGTGGCCAAGGTCCGGTTCCTCGAGGCTCTCGCACGGGTACTGCCCTGGGATCAGCCGCGCGCGGTGCTGGGCTCGTCCGGGAGCGAGGCGGTCGAGGCGGCGTTGAAGACCGCGCGCCTCGCGAGTGGTCGCCCGGGCGTCGTGGCCCTCGAGGGGGGGTACCACGGTCTGACGGTCGGCTCGCTCGCCGTTACGGCGCGGCCGGACTTCCGCGGACCCGTGCGCGATCGACTCTATCCGGGTGTCGCGTTCCTGCCGTTCCCCACGGAAGCCGGTACTCCGGCACCGGGCGAAACGTCGGTAGGCGCGGCTCTGGCGATGTTGGACCGCTGGATCGACGACGGTGTCCCGACCCCCTCCGGTCGCGTGCCGCTGGGGACGGTCCTGCTCGAACCGATCCAGGCGCGCGGCGGTGTTCGGGCGCTGCCCTCGAGCTTCACCGCCGGGCTGACGGAACGGGCTCGAGAGCACGACCTGATCGTCGTCGCGGACGAGATCTACACCGGCCTCGGCCGCTGTGGCTCCGTGCTGGCCTCGCCGCTGGTGGGGCTCGAGCCGGATATCGTGTGCCTGGGCAAGATCCTCGGCGGAGGGATGCCCTTGAGCGCCTGCGTGGCTCCGGCCCGCATCATGGATGCATGGCCGGCTTCCGACGGAGAGGCTCTCCACACCAGCACCTTCCTGGGTCACCCCCTCGCCTGCGCGGTGGGGGAAGCGGTCCTCGGGCAGGTGGCCGCGGACCTGCCGGATCGGGCGCGCGCGCTGGGCGAGCGGCTCCGGGCGGGGCTGGAGTCGGGGCTCGCGGGACATCCCGACATACGGGTGCGAGGTGTGGGACTCCTTCTGGGTGTCGACGTCGTCGACGACGGGACGCCGCGCACCGGGGCCGGCGTCCGCATTGCGCGGGCGCTCCTCCGCCGAGGCGTGCTCGCCCTCCCCGCGGGCGATCGAGGCAGCGTCATCGAGCTGTCGCCGCCGGTGGTGCTCACCGAGGCACAGGCCGACTTCGCCGTCGCCGCGGTGGTCGAGGCGGTGCAGGGGGAGCTTGCATGACGCGGCGGCCCGTTCTCGTCGGACTCGTCCTCTGGGCGCTTCTGGCCGGTGCGGCACCGGTGGCGCTGCGGGCGCAGGTGCGCGCTCCGGAAGCGCCGACGCCGGTGCTTCTGGTACCGGGGTGGAGCGAGGGCGCGAGTTCCCTGGAGGCGCTGCGTTCACGTTTGCTCGAGGCGGGGTGGCGGGAGTCCGGAGTCGCCGTGGTGGACTTCAGAGACCCCGTCGGCTCCAACCGGGAGCATGCGCGCGAGATCGCCCTCGCCGCCGCGGCGCTGCGTGAGGCCTCGGGCTCTCCGACGATCGACGTCGTGGCGCATTCGATGGGAGGGCTCGCGGTCCGCTATTACCTCCGGAATCGAGGGACCTCGACCGGTGACGTTCGCCGGGTGGTCTTCCTGGCCACACCGCACTTCGGGACGTACTCCTCGCTTGTGGCGTGGGGTGAGGGGGCGCGCGAGATGCTGCCCGGCAGCGACTTCCTGATGACGTTGATGGCCGGTAGACCCGTCCCCCACGGGGTGGACGCGTTGACGATCCGCACTCCGCTGGATCTGCACATCCTCCCCCTGGAGAGCGCACAGATCCCGGGGGTGCCCGACATGATCGTGTGCTGCCCCACGCACACCGGGCTGTTGGACGATTCCGAGGTCTTTCGGCGGATCGAGGCGTTTCTCCGGGGGTAGCTGGGGCCTCCGTTCCCGGTCCCCGTCTCGGTCTCATGCGCTTCTTCGACTCCTCCGCGGCGCCCCTGCGCCCGGCCCTCCAGGCGTCCGCTCTGCTTCTGTCCCTGTTCCTCTTCCCGGGAATCGCGGCAGCGCAGGGAATCCTCGAGGGCCGCGTCGTCGACCGGGTCACGCGGGCACCCCTCGCCAGCGCGCTGCTCGAGGTCGAGACCGCCGCAGGCGCGCGCTCGGTCCTCGCCGGAAGCGACGGGACCTTCCGCCTGCCGGGCCTCGAGCCGGGCGTCTACGCCGTGCGGGCCACCCTCCTGGGCTATGCGCCGGCGCTCGTGACGGACCTCGTGGTGCAGTCGAGCCGGCCGACCTTCGTCCTCGTCGAGATGCGGCCCACTGCGTTGGAGCTCGAGGGGATCACGGTGGCCGCCGACCCCTTCCAGGTTCCCTCGACGGCTCCGGTGTCCGCGACCCTGCTCTCGCCCGAAGAGGTGCGTCGGACCCCGGGTGGACTGCAGGACATCTCGCGATCCCTGCTCTCGCTTCCCGGGGTCATCGGGGGCGTCGACAACCGCAACGACCTGCTGGTGCGCGGGGGTGGGCCGGGCGAAAACGCGTACTATCTGGACGGCATCCGGATTCCCCAGATCAACCACTTCGCGACACAGGGGGCGACGGGGGGCGCACTGGGTCTCGTCAATGTCGACTTCATTCGTGAGACCGAGTTCTTCACGGGTGGCTTCCCGGCTCGCTACGGCGACGCGCTCTCGTCCGTGCTCTCCATCAGGAACCGTCCGGGCACGCGCGACGGGGTGAGGGGCGACGTCACCCTGGGTGCGTCCGAAGCCGGACTGACCCTCGACGGACCGCTGGGTGGAGACGGCAACTGGCTCTTCTCCGTTCGACGGTCCTATCTGCAGTTCCTCTTCGAGGCACTCGGCCTGCCGATTCGTCCGGACTACTGGGACGCGCAGGGGCGGCTCGAGTGGTTCCCGACCGATCGCGACCGCGTGGTCTGGACCGGAATCGGTGCCCTGGACGAGTTCGATCTCGTGGCGCCCGACGCAGGCGACATCGAAAACCAGGAGATCTTCGATCGGGTGCTCGACAACGATCAGAAAAGCTACACGGTCGGGGGGCTCTGGGAGCGCCAGGTGGGGCAGGGCGTCGTGCGTCTCGTCGCGAGCCGGTCGTGGACGGACTACCGCTTCCGGGACGTGGACGGCGCGGACGTGGAGGTGCTGCGCAACCGTTCGACCGAGGTGCGCATGCCGCTGCGCCTCGAGGGCGAGACGCGACTGGACGCGGCGACCGAGATCGAGTGGGGAGTGATGGCGGAACGGGTCGGGGTCGATCTGGACCTCTTCCAGGAGGCCACGCCCGGCAGCCCCTTCGACGAGCCGATCACGACCGAGGCGGCGCTGCGTTCGTGGCGGACCGGCGCGTATCTGCAGACGGTGCGCCGATTCGCCGACGAGCGCCTGCGGCTCACCGCCGGCGCCCGCGTGGATCACGACGCGGCGCTCGACGAGGGCGCCTCGGTCTCACCGCGCCTGGGCGCATCGCTGGCGCTGGGGTCCGAAGTCACCCTGTCGGCGGCCGCGGGGTGGTTCCACCAGAGCCCCGCGTTGCTGTCGGTGGCGGTCGAAGAGGACGGGATCCCGGTCAACCGCGATCTCCTGCCGATTCGCAACGTCCAGGGGGTGCTCGGCGTGGCCTGGAGACCGCAAGAGGCGCTGCGCATCCAGGTCGAGGGGTTCTGGAAGGAGTACTCCCGCTACCCCGTGTTGCGCGACGATCCGCGCATCTCCCTCGCCAACCTCGGCGGTGACTACGGCTTCGTCGGCGCGGAGCCGCTCGAGCCCATTGGAGACGGGCGGGCGCGCGGCGTCGAGCTGTTCGTACAGCGCAAGCTGACCGACGCCGTCTGGCTTCTCGGCGCCTACACGCTGTCGAGCAGCGAATTCGCGGGTTCCGACGGGAAGTTGGCGCCGTCGTCGTGGGATGTCCGTCACGCCGTGGACCTGACTGCCGGCTGGCGGCCGGGGAGTCGCTGGGAGCTGGGTACGAAGCTGCGTGTGCTGTCCGGCCGCCCGTTCACGCCCTTCGACGAGGCGCGTTCCGCCGCCGAGTATGCACGCACCGGTCGGGGCGTCCCCGATTGGGACCGCATCGGTGCCGAGCGGACCGGTGCCTATGCCCGGCTGGACCTGCGCGCCGAGCGCGTCTTCGACTTCGGCGGCTGGAACGGCCGGCTCTTCCTGGACGTGCAGAACGTGCTGGCCCGACCGAACGAGATCGGCTTCACCTACACGCAGGATCCCGCGTTCCCCGACGGGCGGCGCCCGATCGACGGCACGGGACTGCTGCCCTTCTTCGGGTTCAGCGTGGAGTTCTGATCACCGGCCGGACGAACCGCGTTCCGGCTAGACCGCCGAACCGGCTCGGCCCGATCAGCCCGCCAGCGCCGATCCCATCCCGACGCCGACGCCCAGCACCGTCCCGATCGCCATCGAGGCGATGATGACGATGACCATCGAGATGAGGGCGGTGATCACCGCCTTGCCGGTCCCGAAGTCCAGCGCCTGCCGGATCGCGATGACTCCGGCGACCAGGGTCCAGATGGCCACGCCGAAGCCGACGAACCACCCCAGGATCGGGATGATAGCCAGGACGGCGAGGACTCCGGGCGCCTGAGCGAAGCCCAGGGTGCGCAGGAGCTCGCCCCAGTCGGCCGTACCGCCCAGGAGGCGCGTCCCCACGATGTTGGTCACGCCGGCCCACAGGAACCAGCCGAGGAAGGCGCCGAGCACGCCGCCGACCATCCCCAACCCTCCGGACCCCCAGCTGCCGATGACGTTGGCGATCGCGACCGCGAGGACCACGGTGGCGGCCTGCGTCGTGGCCGAGCGGTCCGCCTCGACCTCTTCGTAGACGTTGATGTCGAGCATGGCCGCGCCGATGGCGCGGGAGACGAGACTTCCGGACGTGCGAGCTTCCATCGGACGACTCCGGTCAGGTGGGGGAGACGCCGCAGTATTGGGCGGGATGCCCCTTGGGGACAAGGAAGTGAGAGATCTCTACCCCTCCCGTCGAACGCGATTCAGCGGTTCGAGGTCGCGAAGTCGATCTTCTCGGCAAGCTGGGTGTCCTTCGCCGTGATGCCGCCTGCGTCGTGCGTCGACAGGCCGATCCGCACCCGATCGTATCGAATGTCGATGTCCGGATGATGGTCTGCACCGTCCGCGAGTGTGGCCACCCGGTTCACGAAGACGATGCTGTCCCGGAAGGCGGGAAACGAATACGTCTTGACCAGCGTGTCACCCTCGCGCGACCAGCCGTTGCGGTCGTGGATCCAGCTCTGGATCGCGATGTCATCGAGAATCATCGGAACTCCGGGTGTGAGAGGCGCAGGGATCCAAGACCCCGAAGGTCGGTGGCGGGTCCCCGCCGACGGGCGGACGCGGAGCCCCGAACCCACGCGATCTCGGTCTTCCTACGAGGGTCCCGAGGGGCTTTTCGGGCGGGAATCGACGGCGGCGGAGGGGGCCTTCGACGGGGTGTTGACACGGTTCGACGTCTTGGTACATTTCGGGTTCTGCGCCCCCATCGTCTAGTGGCCTAGGATCTCGCGTTCTCAGCGCGAAGACCGGGGTTCGAGTCCCCGTGGGGGTACTGAGAACCGCGTCCGCCGTCCCGGCGCGGCGCGGTTCTCGTCTTTCGGTCGCTTAGCTCAGTTGGTAGAGCGCTACGTTCACATCGTAGATGTCACTGGTTCGAGTCCAGTAGCGACCATGCCTCCGCTCGGAGGCCGAAACGCCCCGGAGACCGATGCGGTCGCCGGGGCGTTTCTCGTGGGGTGTGACCGTCCTCAGTCCATTGCGGCTTCGCGCTGCCCCGCCTCAGCCCCTCCGAACGGCCTGCCTCCGCCCTGCCGCCGTCTGCAGCATCAGGAACTCCGCCAGGTTCTCGAGCGTCAGCAGGCCGACCACCGTCCCGGCGGTGAGCACGGGCATGCTGCGCAGCCCCGATGCCTGGAGGCGCAGGTAGGCCGGCTCCAGCATGTCGGAGGCCGAGATGGTCTCGAACTCGGTGCGCATGACCGCGTCCACCCGGGCGTTCGGCCCCTCGGCGGCCATTCCGCGCACCAGGTCGTCACGGGTGAGGAGCCCCACGAGCCGACTGCGGTCGACCACCGGGAAATCCTGCTGGAATCCGGCCAGTACGTGCCCGGCGGCGTCTCGCAGGGTCTCGTCCGGTGCAAGCCGCCGAAAGTCCACGATCATGGCGGCTCGAACGGGGACACCGCCCAGCGCGTGGCGTACCTGAACCACCTGCGACTCGCCCGCCGCGCCCATCCAGACGAAGAGGGCGATGAAGACGAGGAGGGGGTTCCCCATGAGGCCGATGAACCCGAAGGCCACGGCGAGGGACTGACCGATGGTGGCGGCGATGCGGGTGGCCCGGACGTAGTCGAGGCGCATGGCCAGAAGTGCCCGCAGCACGCGGCCGCCGTCCATGGGGAAGGCCGGGATCATGTTGAAGACGGCGAGGGCGATGTTCACCCAGAGCAGGCTCCGCAGTGGATTCCCCGTGATCAGGTCGGGGGATTCGTCGATCAGCGGCAGCCCGAGGCCGAACAGGAGGGCGGCACATACGGCGGCCAGCGCCACGTTCACGGCCGGTCCGGCCACGGCCACGAGGAACTCCTGGCCCGGCTCCTCGGGCATCTTCTCGAGCCGGGCCACCCCGCCGATCGGAAGCAGCGTGATGTCGCGGGTGGGAATGCCGAAGCGTCGCGCGGTGAGGGCGTGGCCGAGCTCGTGCAACACCACGATCCCGAACAGGAGGATCACGAACGCGATCGCTCCGAACGCGTCGGCCAGGACACGGCGCTCGAGGTAGTACGAGAGGCCGATCCATGCGAGCAGGAGCGGAAAGGTGAGGTGCACGAAGACGTCGATGCCGGCGAGCCGGCCGATACGCAGCGACCACTTCATGCGAGCCTCCTTTCCTCGGCTACCTGAACGATCGCTCCTCTCTCGACGGTCGGCCACCCGCTTCGGGACGACGACGGCCCCCGGAGCGCGAGGCTCCGGGGGCCGTTCGGACCGCGACGAAGTCCGCCGGCGGAAAGCCGGCGGATTCGCGATGCGGTCAGTGCTGCATTCCCGCCATGTGGATCGGAATCTCGACGCGGCGGTTCTCGAACTCGAAGACCAGGTGACCCATCATCGCACCGTGGGATTCCCACGTGAACGTCAGCGTCTCGACGAACTCGTCGGTCTCGGCCACCGACCGCGTGAAGCTGCCGATGTCCGCACCACGCACGCCCTCGTTGATCGGGACGCCCCAACGCTCGGCGTTGCCGTTGACGAAGATCTCGAAGGAGTCCTCGCCCGGGATCGTGTAGAGCGAGTACGAACCGGCCTCGACCTCGACGTCACCGATCGTCGCGTCGAACGGGAGGTGGATGGCGGTCGCCTCGTTGGCGCCCATCCGCCACGGCTGGTCGAGCGGATCCAGACCGCCCACCATCGTGCGGCCGTTCGCCGACGGCTGGCCGTAGCACAGGGTGGCCTCCATCTCGCCCATCGGGATGGCGACGACGCCGAGGGGGCTGGGCCGCTCGGCGGCCTCGGCGGGAGTGGCGCCACGCAGGAAGCAGGCTTCGGCGTTCTGGGCCTGGAGGCTCGCGGGGAGAGCCACGAGACCGGTCGCGACCAGGGCGCCGGCAAGCAGATTGAATCGCATAGTCGGGGGGTGTTGGGGGGGTGGTGTGGGTACTGGCACGTCCGGTACACCCGCGAGGCAGGTCGGGTTCGCCCGGGGTGGCGCGTCGGCGTCCCCGGATGCCGAGCGGGTCGGCCCGAACACGCCCCGCACCGACTGTGGTCAGGTCGTCGGATCGGGGGCGAGGAAGTCCTCGATCGCTTCGGCGATCTCCGCCGGCGCGTCTTCCTGGATGAAGTGCTTGGCCTCGAGGCGCGCGATCGTCACGTCGTCGAAGACCAGCCGGAACCGGTCCATCGTCGACGGCGGAAAGAGCGGGTCGCGCGTCCCCCACGTCAGGAGCAGCGGGACGTCCGCGAGCGTGCGCTCCACGTCGTCTTCGAGGTTCTCGAGCCAGGGGCGCGACGCGGTCACGTGCCGGCTGAACTCGGCGATTCCCTCGCGGCCCAACGCCTCCGACTGGGCGTCGCGGTACTGGCGCATGACCTCGGGTGCGAGCCGGTGCAGGACACCGAGCGGCATCAGCCGGTCCACGAAGAGGTTGCGCTTGCGCAGGAGCGACTGTGCGGGGGCACTGGCCATCACGTAGCCGAACGCGTTCATCGGTCGACCCTCCGCAGGCCAGAACCACGTATTGCCCATCACGAGGGCCCGCAGGCGCGGGCGCTCGTCGGCCGCGACGCGAAGGCCGATCGGACCGCCCCAGTCCTGGCCCATGACGGTCAGTCCCGCCAGGTCCAGATGCCGCACGAGGTCCCGGATGACGCCGGCGTGTTCGGCCGGGCTGTAGCCGTAGTTCGACGGCCGTGCCGAGAGCCCGAAGCCGGGGTAGTCCGGGGCGATGCACCGGAAGCGCTTCCGCAGCCGGATGACGATGCCCCGGTAGAGGAAGCTCCAGGTGGGGTTGCCGTGGAGGAACAGGATCGGCGGTCCCTCACCCTCGTCGACGTAGTGCACGGGGCCGGCGGGGTGTTCGAACCAGTGGCGCTCGAAGGGGAAGAGTCGGGGGTCGGGAGTGAACGGCTCGCGCGGCATCGTGTACGGGCCGCTCAAAGGCGGGGGAGTTCCCGCACGGTCCGCGAGCCGGGCGCGTCTCCGGTGTTGACCGTACCGGCCGGCTCGAAGAGCACGATGTGGCATTCGTCGTCCGCGACCGGGCGATGCCGGGTGCCGCGGGGAACCACGCACAGGTCTCCCTCGCCCAGCTCGCGCACTCCGTTGTCGAACTCGAGTCGCATGCGGCCCCGGACGACGAGGAAGGCTTCGTCCTCGCCGGGGTGCGCGTGCCAGTCGAAGGCGCCGCGGATGCGGGCCAGTTTGATCTGCTGTCCGTTCAGGTCGGCGACCACGTGGGGTCGCCACAGGCCGGCCACCTGGCCGAAGGCCGTCGTCAGGTTGAGCACCCGCGGGGGGACGTCTGGATCGCCCCCCCGCGGCGCCCCTGCTTCGTCGGCCGTGCTCACACCGTGGTGAGGCGCCGCGAGCGGATCGGCTCGATCGACTCGCCGGGCTCCCAGAGCGTCACGTAGCCGGCGATGGCGCTGGCCGCGACCGAGTAGGGCGACACCAGGTAGAGCTGACCCGGCCCCGAACGCCCCGGGAAGTTGCGGTTCTGCGAGCTGACGCTGATCTGATCGGGATCGCTGGTGATTCCGGGGCCGGCATTGATGCATGCGCCGCATCCCGGCTCGATGAACGAGGCGCCCATGCTCTCGAACAGATCGAGATACCCCTGTTCGCGGCAATAC
>JAHHMJ010000059.1 GCA_018678395.1 Gemmatimonadota bacterium
GGGCGTACCTGCAGCGAGTTCGCGTTCCAGAGCGGCGATGGTCGATTCGGGATCCGGGGCCTCGTCCGGCCGTGCGCGACGTCGGGCACGCCAGAGGACCGCGTATCCACCCAGCCGGTCCGCACCGGCGGCGGCCAGCCAGCGACGCCTCTCGGGGCCGTCCGGATCCACCGGCGGAACCGGCCCCTGTGACATCCAGCCCGTGACGGCCGCGAGCTGGGCGTTGGACACCTTGAGCCGCGACAGAAGCGCGGCCGCCCGGACCACGCCTCGCCGGGCCACCGGATCGGCGGCCTTCAGGCCGGCGACGGCGTCGGGGTCCGGGTCCCTCGCCGAGGCCGCCGGTTCCCCGACGCGCCCGAGAAGCGCCGCCATCCGCAACCAGGGATCGTCATGGGGCGCCGCGTCGACGACGTCGAGCGTATCGCGCCAGGCCGCGTCGTCGAGAGCTGCAAGCTCCGGGTACAGCACGGACAGGGCTCCGCATTCCCGGTAGAGGCGCAGCGCCGTGGACGGGGGCTCGGGCGCGGCGAGGACCTTGACGAGCTCCTCGCGGATGCGCTCCGACGAAAGCCCACCCAGATGTGCCACGGAGGCGCAGGCCGCCGTCCAGGTGTCCCGTTCGATGCGCAGACCGAAGCGACCCGCGAAGCGCAGGGCACGCAGGATCCGCAGGTGGTCCTCGGCGAAGCGATCCCGCGCGACCCCGACGGTGCGGAGGATGCCGGCGGCGAGATCGCTGCGACCGCCGAAGGGGTCGAGCAGTTCGGATCGGAGTGGATGCCAGGCCAGCGCGTTGATCGTGAAATCCCGGCGGGAGAGATCGTCCTCGATGTGATCGGCGAACGACACCACGGCGTGACGTCCGTCGGTCTCGACGTCTTTGCGGAAGGTGGTGACCTCGTGAAGGACGCCGTCCCGGTCGATCACCCCGACGGTGCCGTGCGCGATGCCGACGGGAACCGTACGCTTGAAGACCCGCCGCACCTCGCTGGGGCGCGCGCGGGTCGCGAAGTCCCAGTCCACGGTATGGACGCCGCGGATCTCGTCCCGAACGGCCCCGCCGACCGCCCACGTCTCGAACCCGGCCTCCTCGAGACGACCCGTGATCCAACGCGCGGCCGGCGGGGCTTCGAGTTCGAGCACTTCGGGATTCGACGTCACCCCACCAGCACCGCGCCGCCGTTGACGTTGAGGATCTCGCCCGTCACGTGCCGGCCCCAGCGGGAGCAGAGGAACGCGATGGGCCCCGCCACGTCCTCAGCGGTGGCGATCCGCCCGATCGGAATCGAGCGGGCGATCCGGTCGCGCGCCTCGCCTTCGAAGGCGGGGTGCGCCATCTCCGTATCGATCCACCCGGGCGCCACGGAGTTCACCGTGATCCCCCGAGGCGCGAGCTCGACGCAGAGGCCCTTCACGAGCGAGATCATCGCGCCCTTGCTGGCCGCGTAGTCACCGTGGAAGGCCTCCCCGCGCTGCCCGGCGGTGGACGACACGAGCACCAGCCTTCCGTCGTCTTCGAGGTGGCGCGCGGCCGCCTGACAGAGATGGAAGATCGAGTCGAGGTTCACGTCGAGCGTCCTCCGCCACCGCGCTGCGCTCATCTCGGCGATGGAGACGTCCTCCGGCGGCCAGATCCCGTGGTTGCCGATGACGAAATCGATGCCGCCGAACCGCGCGACGCCCTCGTCGAAGAAGGCCGCCACCACGTCCGGTCGGGTGAGATCACCGCCGTGCGCGAAGCCCCGGACGCCGAAGGCCGTGACCTCGCGGACGACCTGTTCGGCTTCGTCCGAACGCGAGCGGTAGGAGATCCCGACGTCCACACCCGCTCTAGCGAGCAGGAGCGCGGTCGCACGCCCCACGCCCCGCGATCCGCCTGTCACGAGAGCCGTCCTGCCCCGGAGCCCGAGGAACTCGTGCGCATGCGTGCCGGTCATTCCACTCCTCCGGAAGGGGTGTCGCGCGGCCGATCGATCTCGACGTAGAGACGATCCACCTC
>JAHHMJ010000164.1 GCA_018678395.1 Gemmatimonadota bacterium
GACCGCGCCCGCGGCGCGGCGGCGGCGGCGAGCGAGCGCGCGCTGCGGCACGATACGATCCGCTAGCGACGCAACCCTGTGAATCCTTCCCACGTCGCATACGTAGGGAGGGACAGTTGAGAGTGCCGGGATGAACTCCGGTCGACACGAGAGGAAACAATGATGAAGCATTTCGGACGAGCAAGCCGGAGGATGGACCTCTTCGGGCTCGCCCTGCTGGTTTCGATGATGGGAGTCCTGTGGCTTCAGCACGCCACCCGAGCGGCGGAGGCCGCCGCTCACAGCCCGCCCACGGCGATCGGTTCGGCCGCGCCCGAGGCACCGGAGGGCCTTCGTCTCTGACGAGTGCAGGAGCCCGACCGGGGAACTGTCCCGGCACCGTGCCCCGAGGGGCGCATCGACTGCGGTCGGTGCGCCCCTCGGTCGTTTCGCATGCCTGTGCGACCCCGCACGTGAGCGCGCGTCGGTTCGCCGCGGCCCCGGAGTCGTCGTTGGTCAGCGCCCGCCGACCTGGACCCGTCCCCCGACGTAGAGCCCGCGCCCCGGCGCCTCGAAACCGAAGACCTCCTGGTACTCGGAGTCGAGCAGGTTCTCGCCACGAGCGAACAGGGTTACGCCCGGGCGGTCCCCGCCCGCATCGACGAGCCGAAGGTCGATGCCCACGTCGAGGGTCGTGTAGGCATCCAATACGACGGCGGCGGCCGGAAAGTCCGAGAAATCCCGATCATCCCGCTCTCCCACGAAGCGCACCGCCGCGTCGAAGCCGAGACGCCCTGCGCGTCGCCAGGCGCCGCCGATCCGGAGCTGGTCCTGCGGTCGCCGCAGAAGCGGATTCCCCTCGACGAAGGTGGCCGACGGGCCCTCGTCGAAGCCCGCGTCGACGACCTCGGTGTCCAGGCGCGTCCAGTCCACCGTCCATGCGACCGGACCCGTGCGTGCCTCGACTCCGAGTTCGAGTCCCCGGGAGCGCGCCTCGGCGATGTTGAAGTAGTTCGGGCCTCCCGGGGTCGGCGGCGCGAAGGTGTACTGGATCAGGTCCCGGAGGTCCTGGCGGAAGAGCGTCGCGCGCAGCTGAACCCGATCGTGGCCGAGTGATCGCTCGACCCCGATCTCCAGCGTCCGGGACCGCTCCGGTTCGAGCTCCGGGTTTCCCACGGTGAAGCCCGTGGCGAACGCCTCGAAGAAGGTGGGCTCTTTCACGCCCGTTCCGGCGCTGGCGCGCAGCCGCGTGACGTCGTCCGGCGACCACGAGCCGCCCACCTGCCAGGTCGCCGATCCCCCGAACTGGTCGTTGTCGTCGTAGCGCAGGCCGGCCTGGATCGACACCGGGCCCGCGCCGAAGAGACCGTGGAGGTATCCGGCCCGGTTCGACCGATCGAACTCGCTGCGGCCCGCCGACGGCCCGAATTGTGAGAGCGACTCGTTGAACGAGCGGACGCGCTGCCCTTCGAACTCCGCCCCGGCCGTGAGGGTGACGGCCTCGTCGACCTCACCGCTCACCCGCAGGTCGACCGACGTCCGTCGCATCGCCTCGAGGCTCTGGAAGCCGAAGAAGCCCAACGTGTCGGCAGGCCCGTCCGGAGCATCGTCCGTTCCCGACTCCACGTCGTGCAGCGTGACGAGGATCCGGGCGTCCGCCCTGGAGCCCAGTCGGCGGGCGACCTCGAGCCCCACCGAAAACTCGTCGCCGAAGGCATTCTGGTTGGAATCGACCACAGCCCCCGACCCGTCGGTCGGAAAGCCGTACGTCCGGTCGGAGGTTCGCGCCGAGATGCGTGCCCGACTGGCATCGTCGAGCCGGAGCCGGACGTGGCCCGCCAGCACCGACTGCTCATGCCGGTTGTTGAACGCGAGGATCCCGTCGGTCGTCAGTCTCGAGAGCGTGAACCCGTACGACACGGCCTCCGTGCCACCGCTCAGCGAGACCGATCCGTCGAGCCGCCCGAAGCTACCGGCGCGCACCGAGGCCGTGCCCGACGGACTGCCACCGCCACGACGCGTGATGACCTGGATGACACCCGCCACCGCATCGGAGCCGTAGAGCGCGCTACCCGGGCCCCGGACCACTTCGATACGCTCCACCTCGTCGATTCCGAGCGATGCGAAATCGAAGGCCCCACCGGGCTGATTGACCTGTACGCCGTCGACCAGCACCTGCACGTGGTCGCTCTCGGCGCCGCGGAAGAAGACCGAGGTGACCGCACCGAACGAACCGTTGCGCGCCACCGCCAGACCCGGCACCTCCCGCAGCGCATCGACCACTCGAGTGAGCCCACGCCGGCGGAGGTCGTCGCCGCGCAGGAGCGTGACCGATGCCCCGAGCCGCGCCGCCTCGAGCGGCACCGGGGTGGCCGTGACCACCAGACCGTCGATGGCGAGGGGATCCGGGTCTTCGGACTGACCGTAGAGGGGACCGACCGTCAGAAACGTCGCGATGAGCGCAACGAGCAGACGTACGGACATGCGTAACCTCCCGTCCCGCCCACGCGGGACTCGAACCACCGGAGGTCGATACAGAGACCGTCCGTTCCGCCAAGGACCGGACGCCACCGTTCCCCCCCCGGGGACCGTTGGAAGAAGCGCGGGAGGGCCAGGTCTCCTGGCTCGAGGCCGAACGACTCGCCTTCCCAGGTCGATCAAGGACCCAGTGGCTGAAGTGAGCCGCCGTTCCGAGACGAAAGTCCCGGACCTCTCACAGTGGCGGGGCCGCGCCGGATTCACACCGGCTTCCGGAATGTCCCACCCGCATCATGAACGCGTCGATCGTACCGCAGCCGGGTGGCTTCGACAACCCTTGTCAGGCGGGAGGCCGCCCCGACGTCGGCTGGCGGCATCCGCGCGGTCAGCGGGTCAGTCCGAGCGCTCCTGCCCGGGCTCGCGTCCACGCTCGAGGAGTCGGTCCGTGAACTCCTGCCGCTCCTCCATCAACTGGAGCCGCTGGTTCATGGTCTCCATGAGCTCACGGATGTGGCCCATCTCCTGGTTGCGCCCGCCGTCGAGCCGCTCTCGCGTCATCGCCTCGAGCAGCGATCCGAGGTGCTTGGCGATGGGCCGGAGAATCAGGACGCCCCCCACCGTGAGGACCAGGACGACGCCCATGATCAACGGGGCAAGGTACTCCCATAGCAACATCGCTCGATCTCCCGGCTCGGACGGTGGTGGGCTACCGTCGCCCTACGCGCTCGAGCCAGCGCGGGTTTCCCCAGCACGGGCCCGGCGCGGGGGTACTCCTCAGTCGTCGTCCTTCAGGATGCGACGGGGTGGGTCGTCGAGATCCTCGAACTGCCCGTCCTTCGCCGCCAGCAGAAAGAACGTCAGGAAGAGGAGCGCGAGGGCGACTGCGACCGGCAGCAATACCGCGACGATGTTCATGCGGCTTCGGTCGTGGGGCGCGGGCGTTCGGCGGCCTCTCCGACCGGACGGACCCCCGCGGCGGCCCGGGCGGCCGCAGGCCGGTCCGGCGTGCTCGAGCGAACCGCTCGCTCCACGCCGGCGGCTCCCCAGAGGACCATCCCGCTCGACAGCGGCATCAGCACGGCGGCCACCAGTGGATTCACCAGACCGGCGGCGGCCGCGCCCACCGCGGTCACGTTGTATGCCAGAGAGCGAACCAGATTCGCCCGGATGGCACGGCGGGCGGCCCGGGCGGCCCGCACCGCCGCGGCAACGGGCGCAAGCGACGGCGAAGCGAGCACGCCGTCGGCCGCCAGGATGGAGCTCGCCGCGCCGCTCCCCATGGCAATGCCCACATCGGCGGCGGCCAGCGC
>JAHHMJ010000455.1 GCA_018678395.1 Gemmatimonadota bacterium
GGGCCGGTCCGTGAACAAGATCATCCTCGTGGGCAACGTGGGTCGAGACCCGGACATCCACGAGACGCAGTCGGGCACGAAGGTGGCCCACCTCTCGCTGGCGACGAATCGACGAACGGGGCGGGAAGGCGAAGACGCCGAGCGCACCGACTGGCACCGGGTGACCTTCTGGAGTCGCCTCGCCGAGTTCGCCGAGGAGCACATCCGGGTCGGCGCCCGCCTCTACATCGAGGGCCGCATCGAGTACGACAGCTACGAACGAGACGGCGTAACGATTCCGACGGCCGAGATCCACGCCCGCGAAGTCGTGCTGCTCACACCCCGGGAGTCGCTGGTCGAGGCGGCCTGAGCTTCTGGAAGGCTGTCGAAGAAGTAGGCGGGTCTCGGTCGGCGCTGACCTCGGCGAGACCCCTGCGCGAGATCCACCTGCTTCATCGACAGCCTTCTAGAGCCAGGGGTGGAAGCGGGGGTTCACCCCGACGAGGAGCGTCCATTCGCCTCCCGGGCCGAGGCCACGGGCGACGTCGATGGTCACGACGTCCCAGAGGGCGTCCACCCCCAGGCCGAGGCTTCCTCGCACCCCTGCGCTCGGTAGGCCGACCCAGCCGGTGGGTAGGACGTCGGGGCCGTCGATGAACGCCTGGCCCACTGCCGCGGTCGCGTGAATGCCGATCCAGGGCGTGCGGAGCGAGCGCCCGACGCGGGCGTCGGCGAGCCAGTAGCGGTTGCCTACCAATGTGCGGTGGGGGTGGCCGGGTAGGGTGCCTCGACCGCCGAGGAGCACGTAGGCCTGCGGGGGCGCCGCTCCCTCGGTTCCGCCGGCGCGGATCCTGAGCGAATAATCGATGGGGGCCCACTCGGATCGTCGTGCGACCTCGGCATGGATCTCGGCGCCGAGCCAGCTTCGCCCGTTGAGTCGCGAGCCGGAGATCCGGCCCGTCGCCTTGAGCCCGCCCGGTGCAGACGGCACGACGAGCGAGATGGCCCAACCCCGCACGACGCCCGCCTCGATCGGTAGGACCGGACGAAAGACGCCCCCGGCGTCGTCCACCCGGAGTGCGGCGGCCCGGTGGTCCTCCCACGACAGCGCCGCTTCGGCGTGAGTGCCCACCGCCGATCCGACGCGATGCTGTATCTGGACGCCGCTCGCGAAGTAGAGATCGCGCCAGTCCTCACCGGCGAGCGAGGCGAGGCTGTTGAAGAGCCCGCTCGACGCCGGGATGGGTCCGATATCTCGCGGCATTCGCCAGTCGACGACGAGGCGGGTCGGCGCATCACGACTCGAGCGCGTCCATTCGGCGCGTGCGGAGAGATCGTCGCGCCCCAGGCTCCATCCGCCGTGAGCGCGCATCCCGAGCCCGAGGGGGATCCTCGTCGAGGCTCCGGCACCCAGATAAAGTCCCTCGGCCCGATTGTATCGAACGGCCTCGGAAACCGACGACCAGTAGAGCCGTGCGGGGCGCAGTCCCGTGAGCGAGCGGGCCTGCACGATCTGCCGGACCTGTTCGGTCAACTCCTGCATGGAGCTCGACGGATCGAGGCCCTCCCCCGCCAGGCCGGCGAAGATGTCGTCCTCGAACGGAAACTCGAGCCGCTCGGCTTCCGGGACCGCGAGGACCGTTCGCCCGGCGAAGCGGCGGTCCGGGAGGTCTTCGTTGAAGACGTAGCCCCCGATCTCGAACCTTCCGCGAATCACGCTTCCCGCGAGAAAGTCCAGTTGCGGAAGCTCCCTGCGGAGTTCGGCTTCCTGTCTGTAAGGAAGCCAGTAGCGTCCCAGCCAGAGGCCGTTGTCGAGCGAGATGCGAATGTAGTCGAGGTAGGGATCGACGTACGACGACGGCGTGAACGTGAAGTTCATCCGGACGATCGACGCCGTGGCGCGGTCGAGGTAGATCGAACCGACGAAGCCCGGGCGATCGATGTCCCGGGGGCGGACCTCCAACTGATAGACCCGGACCGGTTCCCGTCCGCTTCCGAATTCGAGGGTCAGCGAATCGGCGAGACGGTAGTCGTACACCACCTCGGCTCCGAGACCGACCGGGTGCAGCACGGACTCGACCTCGTCTCCGTCACCCAACCGAATTCGATCTCCGAATTCGTCCTGAACCACGGTGAGGTGATCGAGGTGGTAGCGAATGTTGGTCGGGAGCGACTTCTCGTCACGAAGACCGACGATGCGCTGGCGGGTCTCTCCCGGGGCGCGCCAGAAGACGTCGAGGGCCACCTGATCCGTCTTGACCAGGGTGCGCTCATCGGAGTCGTTGCGGTCCAGGAAGAAGTAGACGAAGCCGCGTGCCTCGCTCCGGTAGCTCCGCAAGGCGGAGTCGACGACGACACTGCGGCGTGCGGCGCGCGCCCTCGAGACCAGCTCGAGCGCGGCCGGAGAGCCCCATTCTTCTTCAGGTGGTGGAGGGCCCGGCTGTCTTTCGGGCGCCTGCGCCCAGGCGGGGACCGCGAAGCCGAGCAGGGCGGCGACGGCGAATGCCGCCACCTTCGGCGACCCGGGACGACATCGTGGAAGAGGCACGAGTCTGGTACATCCGCATGAAGACGCGGTTCCGAACCGGGGGCTCGGGGGCTCTAGTTCGCGGTC
>JAHHMJ010000613.1 GCA_018678395.1 Gemmatimonadota bacterium
GAGGAGACCTTCCATCTGCGCCACGGTGAGGTCTGGATGCGCCGCCTCGCGAAGGCCGGCGGCGACGCACGGGCGATGCTGCAGCGTTGCGTCGACTGGATGTTCCCGATGACACTCGAGTGGTTCGGGCTTCCCGACGAGATGAAGCGGCATTCCGGCCAGCTCGACTACAAGCTCAAGGGCCTCACGAACGACCAGCTGCGGCAGGTGTGGATGAAGTCCACGGTGCCGCTGTGCGAATCGCTCGAGCTCGATTGCCCGGCGCACTGGGACGAGGACAAGCAGGAGTTCGTGCTGGACTACCCGTTCCCCTGCGAGTACGACGCCGAAGACAAGGTGTGGGACTTCGAGGGTGGCGAGATCAGCTGGGACCAGGTGTTCACCCGCTGGAAGGCGCGCGGCCCGATGAACGTGCGCTACGTCGAGTCGGTCCGACGTTCCCGCATGCAGGTCGAGCGCTGGCTCGAGAAGCCGGCCGCCGCGTGAAGATGCCCGTTCTGGACGTGGGCCTCCCCGCCCACGTCTCGGTCCACAAGAGCGGTGGGCGAGACCTCTGGTCGGAGCCCATGGCCGCCGCCCCGGAGGATCCGGTGGCCGCGGCCTGGGCGTGCCTGCACGAGGTCCTCGATCCGGAGATCCCGATCAGTCTGGTCGACCTCGGGTTGATCTACGGGGTCGCCGTCGAGAACGGCGTGGTGCGGGTCGATCTGACCTTTACCGCGACGGCCTGCCCGTGCATGGAGTTCATTCGCGAGGACGTGACCGACCGTCTCTCGCAGGAATCCTGGGTCCAGTCCGTCGACATCCACGAGGTGTGGGATCCGTCCTGGACCACCGACCGCATCACCGAAGAGGGACGGGCTCTGCTCCGGACCCTCGGTGTCGGCGTCGCTTGAAATCGTGACCCTCCCGGTCTCAATCCAACGAGCCGCCTCATGAAGGAATCGGTCTACGACGTGTTCGCGCGCAAAGAGCGTGGCGACTCCCTGCAGCACATCGGCTACATCGACGCGCCGGACGACGAGCTCGCTCGCGTCTACGCGTGGAACACGTACAACGAACTGAACTGGTTCGAGATGTGCGTGGTGCGTCGAAGCGCCATCATCGCGGTGAACCGTACCGACGGTCCGTTCGCCGGACAGGGGGCCCGATGAGCGTCCCACTGCAGCCGGCCGACCTCGACGATACGCTCCGCGCCGACGTCCGGCGGCTGCTCCTCGCTCTGGCCGACACGAAGCGAATTCTCGGGATTCGCTATTCGGACTGGCTCCTGGGCGCTCCGTCGCTCGAAGCGGGGATCGCTGCCTCGGGAATGGCTCAGGACGAGTGGGGCCATGCGCGGCTCCTGTATGCGCTGCTCAAGGACTTCGGTGAGGACCCCGTGCCGGTCGAGCACGACCGCGAGCCGGAGGCGTACGTGAGCTGCGACGCCCTCGACGTGCCGGCCGAAGACTGGGCCGACGTCGTCGCCCTCATCGCCGTCGTCGACAGCGCGTTGACCGTCGTGCTGGAGGCGTTCTCCGAAGGGCGCTACGCGCCGGCCGGAGCGCGGGCCGGAAAGATGATCGCCGAAGAGGCGTTCCACGGGGACATGGCTCGGGCCTGGGTGAGGAGCCTCGCCGGCGGGACGTCGGAGTCGCGGGCCCGTATCGCGGATGCGTGCAACTCGCGGTTGCCGCGCACCCTGGCGTGGATGGCTCCCGACGACGACGCTGCGGCGCGCCTGGCGGAGGCGGGCATCATGCCGACTACCGACGAGCTGCTCGAGCGCTTCGCGGATCGTCACGCCAACATGTTCGCGGCGGCCGGCGTTCAAGTCCCCGCTCCCAACCGAGAGGGTTGGGACGCTGCGCGGGGTCGCGGACCCGGACACCCCGGCCTCGAAGCCGTCGAGCGTGCGCGCGGAGACCTGAACCGTGAGCTGTTCGTCGAATGAGTGAGCGGCTTCCGTCGGCGCCTCCGTGCCCGTTCTGTGAAGGACGGAATACGGAGTTGCTGAACGTGTTCGGCGCGCACGCCTCCGTGTCGTCGTACTGGTGCCGGGACTGCCGGAGCCCCTTCGAGATGCTCAAGTGGAGCGGTTCGACGGGGGCGCCGGCCCGGCTCGTGCGCGACAAGTGAGCGATCGCCTTCGGGAGTTCCGCACGTTCCGGGAGCGAATGAACGAGCGGATCCTGGAAGCCGGGAACCTCGAGATCAAGCGCTTCTTCGCTCTCGACTCGAGGGTTTACGACGAAGGCGCGCTGCCGACCCGCACCAAGGAGCTGCTCGGCCTCGTCGCGTCCACCGTGCTTCGCTGCGACGACTGCATCACCTACCACGTCGTCCGGTGCAAGGAAGAGGGTGTCACCGACGACGAGATCTTCGAGACGCTGTCCGTGGCGCTCGTCGTGGGCGGCTCGATCACCATCCCGCACCTCAGGCGGGCCGTCGCGCTCCTGGACGAACTGGACGCGGACGGCTGACTCCGCGCTCAGGCGCCGATGAGGTCGACGTCCTCGAGGAAGTCCCGCAGGGGGTTGGCCACCGCCACGGCGCGGACGGTCACGGCCTGACCGAGCGCCTGATGCGGCTCGTCGTCCTCGCAGATGTGGCGGACGACGGCATTGCCGAGTTGGCGGTCGTTGACCGCGGAGGCCTGATGGTACTCGGCGTAGCGGGCGCCGACACGCTGCTCGAAGAGCGGGAGTTGGGCGGGCGGCGTCCCGTTGCCCTCCATGTCCTCGAAGATGGCGCGGTGCATGGAATCCAGCCCCTCACGCAGCAGCGCGTCGGGGGTGCGTCCCATGAACGCGAGCTGCGTGCTTCGGGTATGCGCCCACATCAGGAAGATGAGGGCCTCCTCGGCGGCGTGTGCCACCGGGACCCCGTCGTCGGTCGGAACCCCGAGGGCCTCGAGCGAGACCTCGGCGTCCCCCTCTGCGATGAAGTCCGTGAAGTTCTCCCAGACGAGTCGGGCGAGGGTGTCGCCGAGCTGGTCGGGGGTCATCGTCCGGGGGGCGTTGAACTCAGCGGCGGTCTGTTCGGTATGCATCGTTACGGGCGTCATGTCACAGGTCGTCCTCAACCGTCGTAATTCCAACCCCGGAGTCCGGGGTGTCAAGAATCGAATTTCCCAAGGGAACCAGGAGCGCCGTCTCGTGATCCGAATCCGCAATCTCGCCCTCGGCGCCGTGGCCGCGGCGACCCTGGGCGCATGCTCCGCCGGCCCGGGTCAGCTGCCCGATCCTCGTCCCCTGGTGATTCAGTCGGGCGCCCGCCTGTCGGTCGACGACATGACCCGGATGCGGGAGGTCTACGACGACGTCAACCGGCAGCTCCAGGTCATCGCCCAGGACCCGTCGTTCCTCATCGACGCGCGGCCCGACGCCCGGGACGTCTACCCCTGGGAGACGCTCCGCGTGAGCAACGACACGGCGAGCATCTTCTACAAGCGCACCGCGCCGGACCTGCGGGGATCGTACGAGATCTACGCCCACATGCATCTGATGCGGTCGATGGGCCGGGTCGACGACTGGGTCTCGGAGCAGGTCGACGTCGACGACGATTGGGAGTTCGAGCGCGAGGTGATGCGCAAGGTGGCCGATTCCTGGCTGCTCGGTCGCGCCCTCTTCGACCTCGCCCCGTATCCGCTGCTCGACGAGGTGATCTACGCCTACGAGGCCGGGTTGCTCGACGCCCTGCTGCTCAACCTGCGTCCGGTGGAGTTCGCCGACGCGCGCGAGGCGTGGCTGCGCGACAATCCGCAGGCTGATACGGAGTTCCGCGGCTGGTATCGCGAGACCTTCGCCAAGGACCCGCCCGGGCCGCCCACGGATTAGCAGGGGCCGGCGCCGACCTCAGGCGGCCGAGACGGCCCATCGGGCCGCAACGGGTATGCCGTCACCTTCGTGCGTCACATGCACGTCGATGCGGCCCGTCTTCTCGAGCCGGGCGTCGGAGACCTTGCCGCCGAACAGCGGGAAGCCGTCGACCCGCACGAAACGCTCGTCACCGTCGGGCGACAGCGCGCGGAGCCGCGCACCCTTGAGGCTGCGTACGGTGGGGGCGTCGCCACTCTCCAGACGGAGGCGAAGGATGCGGCCCGCGTGGGGGCCGTCGTAGGCGTCGATGACGCGAAAAGTGCTGCCGTTGGCCATGGCGTCGACTCGGGGTTCGTGCGAGGTTCTCGCCAAAGCTGATCGGCCCCGTCGACCGCGTCAACGAAGCCCCATGGTCCCGCCGCCCCCACCCCCGTCGCCCCTCGAGTCGGATCCCGACGAGATGCGGCGATTCGGGTACGCGGTGATCGACGCCCTCGTCGAGCGCCAGCGGGGCCTCCGGGACGATGTCCCCTGGCGCGGGGGCTCCCGTCGCGACCTCGAGCCTCTCCTGCGCGAGCCCTGTCCCGAGGAGCCCGGCGACCCCGACGCGGCACTGCGCCGGGCGCTCACCGAGATTCTGCCGCGCGCCGGGCGCATCGATCACCCGCGCTTCTTCGCCTTCGTCCCGTCGTCGCCCACCTGGGCGTCGGTCATGGGCGATCTTCTGGCGACGGGCTTCAACGTCTTCCAGGGCACCTGGCTGGAGTCGGCGGGGCCGAGCCAGGTGGAGCTGGTCGTCCTCGAGTGGTTCCGGGAGTGGATCGGATTGCCGGAAGGCGCCGGAGGGCTCTTCACCAGCGGGGGCTCGGCCGCGAATCTCGGCGCGGTCGTGGCGGCGCGGGAGGCCGCGGGACACCCTGAGCGGCCGTCCGTCTACTTCTCGGATCAGAGCCACAGCTCGATCGAGCGTGCGTGCCGAATCGCCGGCTTCCGCGACGACGCCCTCCGTCGCATTCCGTCGGACGCGGCCTACCGCATCGATGTCGCGGCCCTCTCCGCTGCCATCGCCCGCGACGTGGCGCAGGGGCGTACGCCGGTGCTCGTCTCGGCCAACGGTGGGGCTACGAACACGGGCGTGGTCGACCCGCTACCCGAGCTCGCCGACGTCTGTGAGCAGGCCGAAACCTGGCTGCATGTCGATGCCGCCTACGGTGGCTTCGCCGCCCTGACGCCCCGTGGCGCGGCCACGCTCTCCGGGCTGGGCAGGGCACGGTCGGTGACGCTCGATCCGCACAAGTGGTTCTTTCAGCCGTACGAGACGGGATGCCTGCTGGTCCGCGATCCGGCCGATCTCCAACGGGCCTTCCACGTCCTGCCCGAGTACCTGCAGGACGTCGAACTCGGCTTCGAGCACGTGAACTTCGCCGATCGTGGGCTCCAGCTCACGCGGGCGTTCCGGGCCCTCAAGGTGTGGATGGGGCTCCAGGTGCACGGCCGGCGCGCCCATGCCGACGCCGTCGACAAGGGCATCGAGCTGGGCGACGTCGCCGAGGCGGCGCTGCGTGCGGCCCCCGAGATCGAGATTCTCAGCCCGTCGTCGCTGGGCATCGTGTGCTTCCGCCTCCGGCCGGAGGCCGATGGCGTCCCGTGGCCGGAAGAGCGGCTCGAAGCGCTCAATCGCGGCATCCAGGACACGATCGTCGCCGAAGGCACGGCGATGATGTCGTCGACGCGGCTGCGGGGGCGGTACGCCCTTCGCCTGTGTATCCTGAACTACCGCTCCACCGCGGCCGACGTCCGCGCCGTGGTCGAGCGGGTGGTCGCGCTGGGACGTGAACGGGTGGGAATCGTGGAGGGCTGATGCGGGGCATGGGGTCCGGACCGGACGGTGGTGCGGGGCCGGAAGGCCAGGGCGGGGGACGTGTCGGGCGGCCGTGGTTGATCCATGGGGCGATGGGTGCCCTGCTGGTGACCGCGCTCGGACTGCACCTTCGGCTCGACGTCGCGTTGCCGGCGGCTCTGCTCACGGGATTTCTGGTCTTCGTGCTGCCCTTCTTCTCGGTCGCGCAGCTCTCGGCGATGGACGACGGGCCCATGGACCGTCCGGGCGTATACGCGGGCTCGGCCGTGGTGCTGGTGCTGCTGACCATGGTCGCTCTGGTGGTCGGAGCCTTCGGTCCCGGTCTGGGCTCCATGGGGCTCGGGGCGGTCGATTCGACCGCGCTCGGGGTGGCGACGTTGCGGCTGGGCGCGGCCACGGCCGGGCTCCTGCTGGTCTTCCATCTCGTGGCGAAGGTCGCGCGCATTCCGGAGAGCGACCTCCTGAAACAGCTGCTTCCGCGCACGGGGCACGAACGAAGATTGTTCGCGGGTCTCTCGTGCCTCGCGGGGTTCGGCGAGGAGGTGGTCTTCCGGGGATTCCTCCTCGCGGTCCTCACCCCGGCGCTGGGCGATCCGTGGACGGCCCTCCTGGCCAGCTCCCTGGCGTTCGGGGTTCTGCACGTCTACCAGGGGTCGTTCGGAATTCTTCGGACGGCGATGCTGGGGGCGCTTCTGGGTGCCTCGGTGATCGTCGACGGGACGCTGTGGCCCGCCGTGCTGGTTCACGCCCTGGTGGACCTGGTCGGAGGTCTCGTCGTCGGCCCGCGCATGGTGAGGGAACTCGAAAACCTTCCGGATGCGTCGGGGTAACTTCCGATACTTGCTGGAGCGTGCAGCGACTGCTTCGAACGCGGGGCGCTTGCTTCGAAACCCCCCGCGCGCTCAGAGTAGGGACGGGTGCCGACATGATTCTCCACTGCAACTACGAAGAGATGCAGGCCCTGCGCTCAGGAGCCCGGGCCGTCCTCGGAGTCGAGGACGCCCCGAGTTGCGGCGTCGTTGCACCTCCTCGCGCTCGGGCTCGGGTGCAGGATCTGCTCTCGACGCTCGAGGGAGATCTCTCGCTCTCCACGCTCGCGGAGCAGGAAGCCTGCGAGGAGGCCATTCGCACGATCCTCGCCTGTGCGTTGGCCGAGATGGACGCCGCCGTCCTGGCGCTCCACCCCGCGGCCGAAAAGGCCGTCGCAGCGTACTTCGACTATGCACACGTCCGGGCGGTCCTCGGCCGCCTCGAAGAGATGGGCAGTCACATGCGAGCGCTCATCGAGGTCGTGACCGGTGGTCCGGCCGACGAGCAGTCCGCGCTCACCTTCGCATTCCCGGATTGACCGCGGCGCTCACGCTGTGAGGCGCCGGCGCTTCGGCCGGGAACCCTCGACGTCCCCCACGGCTTCCTTCCCTGGATGACCGATCGCACCGACGCTTTGCTGCGCATGCTGGAGCGCCGCCCGGACGACACCCGGCTTCGCTTCGGTCTGGCACTCGAGTACCTCAAGCTGGATCGCCTCGACGAGGCCGTGACCCAGTTGCAGGCGTACCTGGAGTCCGCCGACGACGAGGGCAACGCGTGGGGCCGCCTCGGCGACGCCCTGCGCAGGCTGGGCCGGCACGACGAAGCGGTAGCCGCCTTCCGGCGCGGGATCGAAGTGGCCGAGGCGCACGGTCATCCGACGATGGCGGAGGAGTTCCGCCGGGAACTGGACGAGCAGGAGTGACGTGAGCAGCGACCGCGGGTCCCGTGAGGCGGATTTCCAGCGCGAGATCCTGCCGAACCTCGATTCGGTCTACCGATTCGCGCTTCGTCTCACCGGGAGCGAGGACGCCGCCGAGGACCTCGTGCAGGAGACCTTTCTTCGCGCGTGGCGCTCGTTCGAACAGTTCAAGCCCGGCACCCGGGCGAAGAGCTGGCTGTTCACCATCTGCCGGAACGTGTTCCTGCGGCAGGTGGAACGCGGCAAGAAGCACGGAGAGATCGTGGAGCGCGAGGCCCCCCGCACCGACAGCGGCGGCTACGGCGGCGACGTGGTGAACCCACTGTGGGCCGACACTTCGCGCACCGATCCCGAGGGCAGCTTCTTCGGACAGATCGTCGACGACGAGGTGCTCGGCGCGATCGACGCCCTGCCCGAGGAGTACCGGACGGCGGTGGTTCTCTCGGACTTCGAAGGACTGAGCTATCAGGAGATCGGGGATCTCATGGGGGTCCCGGTCGGCACCGTGAAGAGTCGGCTCTTCAGGGGGCGCCGACAGCTGCAGAAGGTGCTCTACGACTACGCCGTGGAGATGGGCTATCTGACCTCGGCCGGAGAGGGCGCATGAGGGGGACGACGCGATGCTGATCAAGGCGCTGAAGCGCTTCTTCGGAAGCGGCGGTGGAGCGGGCTCTGGCGGTTCGTCCAACGGCGACGGCGGCGAAGGCCACGGGAGTGGGGGCGGCTCCGAGATGATCTCCTGCCAGGACGCGATGTCCAGGCTGCAGGAGTTCATCGACGGCGAACTGCCCGGGCTGAGTCACGATGAGGTCGAGGCGCACTTCGAGGTCTGCACCCGCTGCTATCCGCACCTGGCGCTGGAGAAGAGCTTCAGGGCGAAGGTTCAAGCCGCGCTGGGGAAGCCGGATGTCCCCGCGGGACTGCGGACCCGGGTGATGGGGATGCTCGCCCAGGACGAGGGGGGCGGGGAGTAGCGACGGATTGCCCCCGCCGGCGGGAGCCCGCCGGGGTCTCCTGAATTGGGCGCTACGGAGTGCACTCCGGCCATAAGCGGCCACAGGC
>JAHHMJ010000069.1 GCA_018678395.1 Gemmatimonadota bacterium
ATCTCGCGCGAGATGACGGCGTGGAAGACCGCTCAGGAGCGCATCCAGCGGATGGCCGAAGAGGCCGAGCGCGCCGCGCAGATGAAGAGCGCGTTCCTCGCGAACATGCGCCACGAGATCCGTACGCCGATGAACGGCGTTCTGGGCATGTCCGAGCTGCTGCAGGACACGCCCCTCGAGGCCGAACAGCGGCAGTACGTCGACGTCATCCGGTCGTCGGCCGAGAACCTGCTGCACATCCTGAACGACATCCTCGACTTCTCGAAGATCGAGGCGGGCCATCTCGAGCTGGACCACACCCCATTCGACCTCCACCAGGAGATCGGGGATGCCGTCCGCGTCATGGCCATCCAGGCTTCGCGCAAGGGCAACGAGCTGATGGTCGACATCGGCTCGGATGTGCCGCGCTGGACCGAGGGCGATCCCGGTCGCCTCCGCCAGATCATCACCAACCTGGTCAGCAATGCGGTCAAGTTCACCGAGGACGGCGAGGTGGAGGTGCGCGTGCGGCGGATGGGCGACGGGACCGAGAACCCCGCGCACATCCGGGTCGAGGTGCGAGATACGGGCATCGGCATCGCCGAGGACAAGCAGACGCTGATCTTCCAGGAGTTCTCGCAGGCGGACACCTCGGTGTCACGACGCTACGGGGGTACCGGTCTCGGTCTCGCCATCAGCCGGCGCCTCGTGCGCCTGATGGGAGGCGAGATGGAGCTCGAGTCCGCCGACGGAGAGGGGAGCACCTTCGCGTTCGACGTCCTCCTCGAACCCTGCACCGCCCCGGACGACGGGTGGACGACCACGGACGTGGGCCCGGTGGATCTGGCCGGCAGCCGGATTCTCGTCGTCGACGACAACGCCACCAATCGCCGGATCCTGCGCAGCGTCCTCACCGAAGCGGGGGCGACCGTTCATCAGGCCGACAGCGGCGCGGCGGCCCTCTTCCGCCTCGACGAACTGGACAGCGCGGGTGAGCTCCCGGATCTGGTCATTCTGGACGTCCAGATGCCCGAGATGGACGGGCTCGAGGTCATCGAACGGCTGCGCACCCGCCCCGACTACGCGGCCTTCCAGTCGGTCCCGCTGCTCGTACTGACCTCCGTCAATCGGACCGACGACGCGCGACGGATCCGGGGACTGGGCGTCGAGGGCTACTTCCTGAAGCCCCTCCCCCGCCCCGACCTCCTGCGAGCCGTCGCGGCGATCCGCGCCGACATCTCGCTGCCGGATCCCGGCGCGCGACCTCGACCCTCGCTGTCGCTGGGCGCGCACCTGCGACATCACCGCATCCTCGTCGTCGAAGACAACCCCGTGAACCGACTCGTCGCTACGGCGACCCTGGAGAAGGCGGGGTACCGGGTCGAGGTGGCCACGAACGGCCACGAGGCTCTCGCAGCCGTCCGGGACCACGACTTCCAACTCGTGCTCATGGACATTCAGATGCCCGGGATGGACGGCATCGAGGCATCGAAACGCATCCGAGCGCTCGAGGCCGAGAACGGCAACGGCGTACACCTCCCCGTCATCGCGCTCACCGCGCATGCGCTCGACGAGGAGCGGGAGCGGTGCCTCGCTGCCGGTATGGACGATTTCCTGGCCAAGCCCTTCCGGGCCGAGGACCTTCTCGGCATTCTGGAGCGGTGGACACGCCCTCGTCCTTCCGGAAACGGGGCCGGCCCCGATGGGTCCCCTGCGGCCATGGCGTCCGGCGACGCTCGAGTCGAACCTTCCCCCGACGAGGACCCGCCCCTCGACCTGGATGCCTTCCGTGCGGTGCTCGAAGCTGCAGGAATCCCCGAAGTCTACGAGACGACCTTGAGCCTGTTCGAAGAGGACCTGCCCCGACGTCGCGCCGAGATCGAAGCGGCCCGGCAGGCGGGTGACGCGGTCGCGGTTGCCGAGGCGGCCCACGCCATCAGGTCCGCGGCGGGCAACGTGCGCGCGGACCGGCTCACCGCGCTGGTCAGCGATCTGGAGACGGCGGGACGCCGATCCGACCGAGCGCGGATCGACGAACTGTGGCCCGATGTGTCCGGCGAGCTCGAGCGGGTGGGTTCGTTCCTGCGGGGTCGTTGAACGAGCCCGTCCCCCCACCTGGACCCTCACCCCGGGTCACCAGACTGCGCCCCCGTCGCGGCGACCGCGTGGCCGTGGTGCTGGACGACGGCCGCGAACTCGTGGTGTCGGCGCGGCTGACCGTGGAGTTCGGCCTGCGCACGGGCGATCCGCTCGATCCGCGGGACGAGGCGCGGCTCGTCGAGGCCGACGCCGCCGTCCGGGCCCGCGAAGCGGCGCTTTCGCTTCTGTCCTTTCGACCGAGGTCACGGCGCGAACTGGCCGATCGTCTGCGTCGGAAGGGCTTCGAGGCCCGCATCGTCGATGCGACGCTCGAAGACCTGTCCGAGAGGGGCTGGGTCGACGACGCCGCCTTCGCCCGAGCTGTGGTGCGGGACCGGCTGCGCCTGAGGCCTCGCGGTCCCGGACGGATGGCGCAGGAACTCCGGCACCTCGGAGTCGGCGATCGGGACGCGCGCGAAGCCGTCGAGCAGGTCTTCGAAGAAGAAGAGGTGTCCGTGCCCGCGCTGGCCCTCGACCTGGCGCGCGGTTGGCTTCGACGCCAGTCGCCGGCGGTAGGAGCGGCTCTGATGGCCGACGAGTTCACACCCGAGCGTGAGAAGGCCCGGCGGCGTCTCCATGCTTTCCTCGCGCGTCGCGGGTTCGGCGGCGGCGCCGCGCGCAGCGCGCTGGAGGGGCTTCTGGCGGACCCACCTCCCTCCCGAGGTCGTTCCTAGCGCACGAAACGGGGAGTTCAACAAGTCCGATCTTCGGTTTATATTCGGTATCCAGATACCGAACACAAACCGAAACAGGAGCGAGCCGTGCCGTCGCCGGGATACGTGGAGCTGCATTGCCACTCGGGATTCTCGTTCCTGGACGGGGCGTCCCACCCGGAAGAGCTCGTCCAACGGGCGCTCGAGCTCGGCTACCCGGCGCTGGCCCTCACCGATCACGACGGCCTGCACGGCGCGATGGAGTTCGCCCAGGCTGCGACCCTGCACGGCCTGCAGCCCATCACCGGGGTCGAACTCACCCTGAGCGAGGTGGTCCCCGGCCTGGACCTGGACACCGAGCCCGCATGGCCCGCCCGCGGTCATCACGTCACGCTCCTCGCCGAGACGCCCCGCGGCTACGCCAACCTCTCGCGACTCGTGACCCGGACCCGCCTCGAGAGCCCGCGGGACTGCCCCTCCCTTCCCCTGCATCACCTCCTGGACGACCCCGAACGCCTCGAGGGGATCGTCTGCCTGACGGGATGCCGGCGCAGTCCGATCTGGGCCGCCCTGCAGTCGAGTCAGGCCGACGGCGAAACGATGCTCCACCGCTTCCGGCAAGCCTTCGAACCCGGGCGGCTCTTCGTCGAGCTTCAGGACACCCACGCTCGAGGTGACACCGAACGAGGCCGCCGGATGGGTGCGCTCGCCGACCGGGTGGGGCTCCCGGTCGTGGCCACCAACGACGTGCACATCCACCGACCGGAGCGGCACCGCCTTCAGGACGTCCTGGTCGCCATCCGTCACCGAACCACCCTCGACGGTAGCCACGCGCTGCGGCGCCCCAATCCCTGCCACGCCCTCGCCTCGGCCGCCGAGATGGCCATCCGCTTCCACAGCCGGCTCGACGCACTCACCAACACCCTCGTCCTCGCCGACCGCTGTCGGGCCTTCGACCTGACTCGCAACCTCGGCTACGCCTTCCCCGACTTCGAAGGCAGCCAGCGGGGCGGCGCTCTCGAAACCCTGGCGGCCGTCTGTCTCGCGGAGCTGTCGAAGCGCTATGAACCGGGGTCCTCCCTGGAGCAGGCCGCCGAAGACCGCTTGCACCAGGAGCTGAAGCTCGTCGATCTGCACGGTCTGGCCGGCTTCTTCCTGGTCTACCGCGACATCATGAACCTGGCGCGCGAGGTGGCGCTGGAGGTTCGCGGGGAGGCGCCACGCGCTCGTTCGGGGCTGCCTCCCGGCCGCGGCCGGGGATCGTCCGTCTCGTCGATCATCTGCTACCTGATCGGCCTCTCCCACGTCGACCCGGTGCAGGCCGATCTCTTCCTCGGGCGCTTCCTCAACGAGGCGCTGCGAACCGTTCCCGACATCGACCTCGACTTCCCGCGCGACATCCGCGAAGAGCTGATCCTGCGCATCTACGACCGCTACGGCACCGAGCACGCCGGCCTGGTCTGCACCTTCCCCACCTACCGGCTCCGCTCGGCCGTGCGCGAAATCGGCAAGGCACTCGACCTGCCCTTCGGCGACCTGGAGAAGCTCGCCAAGCTCGCCGAGAGCCGTTCCGCCACGGGGCTGAAGGCCGAACTGGAGCGCCTGCCCGAGTTCCGCGAGAAGGCCTCGGCCCCGCTCTGGCAGGCGCTCGGCGCTCTCGCCGAGGAAGTCGCCGGCCTCCCGCGACACGTCTCGCAGCACGTCGGGGGCATGATCATCTCGTCCCGTCCTCTGGTCGAGATCGTCCCGCTCGAGCCGGCGGCCATGGAGGGGCGGATCCTCTGCCAGTGGGACAAGGACTCCTGCGACGACGCCGGGTTCATCAAGATCGACTTCCTCGCCCTCGGGATGCTCTCGCTCGTCGAAGACGCCGTCGACCTGATCGCACACCGGGAGGGCCTGCCCCCCGACCTGTCGCGCATCGACTACCGCGACCAAGCCGTTTTCGACCGCATCTGCGCCGGGGACACGGTCGGCCTCTTCCAGGTCGAGAGCCGCGCGCAGATCCAGATGATCCGCCGCGTGCGACCACGAACGCTCGAAGACCTCGCGGTCCAGGTGGCGATCGTGCGGCCCGGCCCGATCGTCGGAGGAGCGGTGAATCCCTACGTCCGGCGCCGAGAGATGCTCCTGGACGACCCGGACTTCATCGTGCCCTACGACCACCCCCTCCTCGAGGAGGCGCTCGGCGAGACGCTCGGGGTGATCATCTTCCAGGACCAGGTGCTCAAGGTCTGCCAGGCGTTGGCGGGATTCAGCGACGGACAGGCCGAGGAGCTGCGCCGCGCGATGAGCCGGAAGCGATCGCTGGAGGCCATGCGGTCCCACTGGGAGGCGTTTCGCGACGGGGCCGCCGAACGCGGCGTGGACGAGATGACCGCGCGCAAGGTCTTCAAGCAGGTGTCGGCGTTCAGCGAATTCGGTTTCCCCAAGTCGCACGCCGCCGCCTTCGGGCTCCTGGCGTACCAGTCGGCGTGGCTCCGGCACTACCACCCCGTCGAGTACTACGTCGCCCTCTTCAACAATCAGCCGATGGGCTTCTACTCGCTCGACGCGCTGGGGCGCGATGCGAGACGCAACGGCCTCCGGATCCTGCTGCCCGACGTCAATCGCAGCCGCGTCGAGTGCACGGCTGAGGGTGACGACCTCAGGGTGGGGCTCGGATTCGTGCGCGGGCTCGGCACGGAGATGGCGGAGCGCATCGTCACCGAACGGGAGCGACGCGGGCCCTTCCCCTCGCTCCTCGACTTCCTGCGGCGGACCCCCGCCCTCCTCAAGCGTCCGGCGATCGAGAACCTGGTCTGGGTCGGGGCCTTCGACGGGGTCGGCCTGACGCGACGCGAACTGCTCTGGCACGTCGGTCTCTGGCTGGGCCCCGAGTCCGACGCCCGCCGGACCGGGGGGCGGGACGACCATCCCCAGCAGGAGCTTCCCCTCGACGATCCCTACGCCGACCTCCGCTTCGGAGGCCTCGACGACGCCGACCGCCTCGTGGCCGAGTATCGCATGCTTCGCTTCTCCACACGCCTGCACCCGCTCTCGCTCCTGCAGGACCAGCTGCCCCCCGACACCGTCGGCTCCGACCGATTCCCGGACATCCCCGACCGCAGCATGGTCCGGGTGGCGGGGCTGGTGACCGCTCGGCAAAGACCTTCCACCGCAAAGGGCTATGTATTTGTCCTGATGGAAGATGAGCATGGTGCTATCAACGTGATTCTCAAGCCCGATATCTACGAGGAATTTCGCTCCGACGTCCGCCTGGAGCCCTTCCTCGTGGTTCGGGGAAGATTGCAGAAGGACGGCGCGACCATGAACGTGATCGCTACGGAGGTCCGCGCTCTGCGGGCCGGGTCCCACTCCGGCCTCGACGACCCCGAGCTCCAGCCCGCCCTTCCCGAGACGCTCGAGTACTG
>JAHHMJ010000632.1 GCA_018678395.1 Gemmatimonadota bacterium
CCGTACCGGACGAGCTCACCGAGGCGATGCTCGGATCCGACGAGCTCCAGTCGACGGTGGTCGACACCGGCTGACCTCCCGCGTCGAGCGCGATCGCTGCGAGGGAATAGCTCTGACCGATCTGGTCCAGAGTCAGCGAGGACGGTGATACCGAGATCGATGCCACCTGCGGCGCTTGCGCTCCGTTCACCGTGACCTGTGCCTGGTCCTGGACACCTGATGCGGCGGCGGTGATCGACACGCTTCCAACCGCATGAGCCGTCACCGTCCCGGAGCCGTCGACCGAGGCGATGCTCGGATCGGACGAGCTCCAACTCACGGTGGTCGACACGGTCTGTCCGCTCGCGTCCCTCGCGACGGCCGTGAGCGTCTGGCTCTGGCCGATCTGGTCGAAGGTGAGGGAACCCGGCTGGACGGTGATGGAAGCCAGCTGTGGGGCCTCCTGGGCCGGGACCGTCACGGCAGTCGTGTCGGCAACCGAGCAACACATCGCCGTGGCGACGATGAAGGCGGTGCCCGCGCCCCGCGCCATCACGAGGCCGTCCTCGTCGACCGTGGCCACGTCTGCGTCGGTCGTGGACCACTGGATCGGCGTCGAGACGACCTGGCCGGCTCCGTCGAGCGCCACGCCCACCAGCCCGTACGTGCCCCCGAGGTCGTGGATGACGATCGAGGAAGGCGATGAACGCACCTCGGCGACCTCGACGGGCTGCTCGGTCGCGACCGTGGTCCCGGTCGCGATCGAAGAAAGCGGCGAGTACAGGTTGCCGTCACTGGTGACCCTCCAAGAGACCATCTGGAAGTCGTACGCAGTGCCGGCCTGGAGTCCCTCGACCGTGCACTGTCTCGTGGCGCCCACGCTCTGACCCTCGATGGGCGAACCGCACTCGCCCTCGAGCACCACCGAAGCGCTTCCCCAACTCCAACCCATAGGGGAGAAAGCGTAGCGAAGTTCCGCGAGTGCCACTCCGCCGAGCCCGTCATCGACCTCGGTGAATTCGATAATAACCGCCGACTCGGTAGTTGCCACAACCCTCAGATCGGTGATGGCGCTGGGGTCCGGGTCCGCCGGAGCCGGACCGGTAACGGTCACCGATCCGCCGGTCGGGACACCGTCCACGTCGGCGCGCACGGTGGTGCGCCCGACGCCTTGAGCCGTCACTTCTCCGTTCGATGCGACCGAAGCCACCTGGGCATCGTCGCTGGTCCACGTGGTCATGGTGGCGAGCGTCGGGTTCCCGAAGGCGTCGAACGCGGCGATCGAGAACATACCGGTCTGGCCCGCGTCCATGGACAGCGAGTCGGGGGTCAGGGTGACCGTGGCCACCGGCCCCGGCAATGCGCTGGCTGGAATCGTGATGGGTTCCGGCGCGGCGACCGCAGCCATCCCGCTCGTCCCCTGAGCGCCGCTCTGGAGGGAGGCGCTCAGAGTCTGCACGCCAGCCTCGGAACCGAGGGTCCACTGCACCTCGGCGATGCCTTCCGCGTCGGTGTCGGCGACCTGCGCCGAGACCGTGCCTCCATCGGTGACCGAGAACGACACCTGGGCTCCGGAGACGGGGCCACCGGACTCGTTCAATACGCGTACTCGGACGGGGCTGAGCAGCGTCTGGCCCACGGTGCCCGACTGGCCCGTGCCGGCCTCGGGAGACACGCTCACCGGCCCGCCGGGCCTCGCGAGCGTCGTGCCGACGGCCGAACCCGGCGTGATGCTCTGGATGATGGCCTGCCCTCGCTTCCGGTAGGAGCGCACGAAGATCGTATGGGTCGATTCGTCGTCCAGGCCCGTGATCGTGCACGAGCGGGACGCTCCGATCGCGGTGCCGTTCAGGGGGGATTGGCAGGATCCCTCGGAGACCTCGACCGCGTCGTTCCAGCCCGTATCGGGACCGGCGATTCTCGCCTCGTACCGAGCTGGCCGGCCGGTGCCGTCATCGACCTCCGTGAACGTGGTCGTGAGCCAGGACTCCCCGGCGTCCGAGACCTGCAGGTCGGTGACCGGCTGAGGGTCAGCGGCGACCACGACCGTGGTCGAGTCCTTCGTCTTCCGCTTCCGGAGTCGGTCCCGCATCGAGGCGCGCACGCGGGCGGTTCCCCGGCTCGTCGAGGTGACCAGGCCATTGTCGTCCACGCGGGCGACGCCCGGATTCGAGGACTCCCACTCCAGCGCCAGGTTTTCGATCAGGTTGCCGAAATCGTCGCGTCCCTGGACGAGAAGTCGCTGCTCCTCGCCCGGTCCCAGCGCGAGCGTATCGAGCGAGAAGCGTAGGTCGGAGACGGGACCGGCGGCCGCGTCCGCGACCACGGTGAACTCGTCGTGACCCGCGACCCGAATTCCCATCACCTGCGGTCCGGCCTGGGGTCCCAGAGTCCAGACCGTGCGCGCGACGCCGTCCTGATCGCTGACGGACACCGGTTGGGCGGTCGCACCACCGGCGCCCGACATCCACACCACGTGGACGCCCGGCAGCGGTGCACCGATCGAGTCCGTGACGAAGACGCGGACGTCGGACTGGACCGCCTGGCCGACGGTCCCCGAGTACGACGAGCCGGACACGACTTCCGCGGTAGCCGGGACGTCGACGAGGGGTTCGGCCCGAGTCATGGCGCTCGCCGTGGTCGACGGCACGCCTGGGACGAGACCGGTCAACTCAGCGCGTTCAGCCCGCACGAGGAAGCGGTACTCCCGGCCTGCCTCCAGGCCCTGGACCACGCACCCCATCCGGTTCCCCGGAGCGGCACCGCGAACGGGGTACCCGCACGCGCCTTCACGGATGACGGTCCCCTGGTCCCATCCGCCGCTGCCCTCCACACGCCGAATCTGGTACTGCGCTGCGGCGTTCTTCCCGTCCGAGACCTCCGTCCACTCGAGGCCGATGGCCCGGTGGGTCAGGGAATGGGCCGCGAGGTCGGAGACCTTCCCGGGGAAGACCTCCGGGACGCGATCGCCCGGCTCGAGGCTCGTCGGCTGAGCCGGGGTCTTCGAGTCACTGCATGCGCTCAGGCCACCGAGGGCCAGGAAGAAGATGAACCAGTTCGCCGCGAGAACCGGTCGTGTGCCAACCCGGGAGGGATATGAGAGGAAGGGCATGGGGTCGCTCACCTGGGGCTGTTCCGCACGCCGCATCAACATGTGGATCGGCGCCGGAATGATCCGTTTGTTGCTGGCGGCCCGGCGGACTGGCCGCTCTCGACGGCTGGAGTCCCGTAGCTCTGCGTCACCGCCTTTCGACGGCTTTGCTCTTTTCAGCGACCGTGTACGGTTGGGGGGGAGAAGCAGAAACCGTGCCGCCCCCCAGATAGGCATAAGACATCTTTAAGTGTTTGTACTGCAGAGACTTGGGGGCGCGCCCGGGAGGGGCACTTCGCGGCCGTCTCGGGCTCGAGACAGAAAAGAGGTGCTGCGGCTGGTAGGAATTGCCGAGCCTAGTGATCACGGTTCGGACACCGGGGTGGCCGGATCGATCGGCTTGGTGCAGCTTCCGGTCCTGGCCGAAATCCGACGTCGGATACCCCCCCCTCGGTGACCCCGCGCATGGCCGAAATCCTCGTACTCGCCAGTCAGATCCCGATACCGGTCCAGGCCACGGGAACGTCGCTGCGATTGAATCCCCTGTTGCGGCATCTCGCCGAGGAACACGAGGTGGACCTCGTCGTATTTCGGGATGATCGGGCGGAGCGGGACGCGCTCATCGACGAGGCCATGGCGTTTTGCCGCTCAGTCACGACGCTCGCGCGGCCGAGGCTCGACGGCCGCCGCCGGCTGACGCGGATCGTGAGCGGGATGATCGATCGAGATCGCCCCCCGTGGGAGCTTCTGGATCCCTTCTCGAACGAGGCGGTCGCGGAAGTGAGGGATCTCGTCAGGGAGGGCAGCTACGACGTCATGTTCGCGGTGAACGACGTCTGGGACGCCATGTTCCAGCTGCTCGTCTCCGGAGACACGCCTCCGCGGGTCGTCCTGGACTGGATCGATTCCCCGTCTCTGATCCATGCGCGCAGGAGCAGGACGCGTGCCGGGGTCGCCGGATGGCTGGCGAGGCGGAGGACCCGGAGAGTTCGGCGCTGGCAGCAACGTGTGAACGCGCGGGTCGACGCCGCCATCTACATCGCGGCGAGCGACCGGGAGCACGCCGGCGCGGAGGGGAATCCCCGAGTGCACGTCGTGCCCAACGGGGTCCTGCTGCCCGATCGGAGGGTCCAGGCGAAGTCCGGGGGCCCCCCGACGCTCGGCTTTCTCGGCAATATGGCCTACGCTCCGAACGAGCTGGCGGCGCTGCGGCTCCACGAGCGGGTGTTTCTACCGATGCGAGAGCGGGTGCCGGAGCTCCGGTTGAAGATCATCGGCAGGGACCCCGGCCCGGAGCTTCGGCGACTGGCTTCGTCGAGCGTCGAGGTCACGGGAGAAGTGGACTCGATCTGGACCCACCTCGCGGGTGTCGACGTGATGGTCTTCCCCATGGAGACCGGGGGAGGGCTGCAGAACAAGCTGCTCGAATCGCTCGCGGCCGATTGCTGTGTCGTGGTGACCGGTGTCGGGGCTGCCGGGACCGGCGAGCTGGGCGCGCAGACCCTGGTGATCGAGGACACGGATGAGGGCATGATCGAGGCAACGACCAACCTCCTGCTGGATGCCGAGGCCCGCGCGACCGCTCGGCAGGACGGCCGGCGATTGCTCCAGGCGTTCGACTGGTCCGACATCCTCCCCAGATACGCCCGCATCATACTGGGTCCCTGACCGGGCCCCGGGTCGCCCGCTACTCGTTGCGGTGCAGCCCCTCGAGCAGGGCGTGGAAGTCCCGTCCGATCGACCGGAACGAATAGCGGTCGACCGCGAGCTTGCGGGCAGCCCGCTCGATCCCGGTGCGCACGTCCGCGTTCTTCAGTCGCATCACGTGCTCGACGTAGGCTTCGGGGGCTTCCGCCAACAGGATGTCGACCCCGTCGGTCACCTCGATTCCCTCACAGGCGATCGGGTCCGCCACGATCGCTTTCGACATGGCCAGGGCATCGAGGATTTTGAGCTTGGTGCCCCCTCCGTCTCGGATCGGACACAGATAGCAGAGCGCAGACTCCATCCAGGGATGGATGTCGTCCACGAAGCCGTGGACGTGGAATCGGTCATCCCGCTCGGCCAACTCCACGAGATCTGCCGGAGGATTGCCTCCGATGATGTCGCACTCGATGCGCTCGTCCGCGACCCGCAACAGGGGCCAGATGTCGTGCGCGATCCGTCGGACCGCGGCCGTCTTGGGATACCAGTCGAGCGTCCCGACGAAGATGACGCGGGGTGCCCGTTCGGCACCGGCGGGGGCGTCGAAGAACTCGACGTCGACGCCATTCGGGACGATCTCGACCTTCGCCTCGGGCACGATGTCCAGGAGCCGTTCCCGGTCGGTATCCGAGCAGACCACGTTGAGGTCGACGGCCCCGCACACCCGTTCCTCCAGCTTCCGGACCAGGTCCGCCTGAGTCGCGAAGAACCGTGACCTCAGGGCGTCGGTGGAGTTCATCCCGCGCCGTGCCCAGAGGTGCGACTCGATGTTGTGGTGGTCCAGTACGACCGGAACATCGGGCGGGACGAGATCGGCGTACTGCATCAACCCGATCGTGTCGATGTGTACGACGTCGTATGCGCCCCGTGCGATGCGCTCGGTGACGACCCGGCGGTATTCCCTGGATCGGAGCCACAACTCATCGTACGCCCGCCGCCGCAGCAACGAGTTCAGGGCAATGCGATGCCGGCCCCATTGCCACGCGTCCGAAGGAAGCGGGACGAAATCCACTGCGCGGCAGAACTCCGCCAGCCGGATCTCGCCCTCCCGGAGGCCCGCGTCGACATCGTCGTAGATGGGGGTGAGCAGATTCCGCTGAGTGAACGCGACGAGGTCCACGTCGCTCGTACGGGCCAGTTCTCGGACGAGGTTGTAGCTCCGCAGCAGTACCCCCGCTTTCGGGGGGTATGGCACGAGGTGGGAGAGCCAGAGAATACGCACGTCGGTCGCGTTTTGGGATCCGTGGCGGAGGAGTGTGCGCGCTGGTCACCTTCCGGGCAAGGCGGCGCGGCCCGAACAATTAAGAGTGCCCACACGGAGTGTTTCGGTCCAGAAGAGGGCCGCGTTACGTCGAGACATGCCCCCCCTCGATCGGGGAGCGCAGCCGGGTCGTCGGGCCCTACTGGAGGATGGCTACAGCGTCCCCATCGAGGGATGAGACCGAGTACCCCTGGTCCTCGAGATGTCGACGTAGTTGCGGGAACGAATCGATGGAGTGCGCTTCGAACAGGATGTTCCCGGGTCGCGAGACCTCGAAGTCGATCGACATGATGATGTCGGCGTCGTGGCCTTCCGCGTCGATCATCAGAAGGTCCAGCTCTGCCTGGTGGAAGTGCTCGGTCAGCAACTCGTTGACGCCCATGGTCTCGACCCGGACCTGGGTGATCTTCTGCTCGTCTCCATCCACCGCTCTCAGGACCTGATCCTTGTGGAGCGATGCCTTGCGGAGGTAGAAGAGCTTGTCGTGCTCCGACAGCGGCGCGAGGAATGCATCGCTGAAGGACCACATCTGGAACGACGAGGAATCGGTGATCGCCGCGTTGACGAGGGTCAGATCCGGACGAGACGCGTAGTTCCTCTCCAGGAGTCGGAACACACCCGGCAGAGGTTCTACCAGCGTTCCCGACCAGTGCCGACCGATCACGAACTGGCGCAAGGGGTCTCCCCTGAGGCCGTCCGAAGCCCCGATCTGCACGAAGCTCCTGCGGTCCCCGAGGCTGTCGAGAAACTGCTCGACCGGATCCCGTATCGGTCGCCGGTTGTTGAGGAAGTCATACAGACGAGGTCGGGTCAGAATCGCTTCCTTCAGAGCCCTCACCATGTGCCCCTCCGAGCTTCTCTGTGTGGTTGGATCGGCCAGGCCGTTGGGAAGCCGAGCTTCAACCAACGCCAGCGTGCGTAGCGCCTGACGGCTGCTCGAACGCTGGTGCCCTTCCGGCGTCGGATTGGCGCGCTAGTGTAGTCCGATGTGGCAGTTCTTGGAAGCGTCGACGCCTTGGTCGCCGAGTGAAGGGCATGTCGGCCCCGAGGTCACGCGACCGCCGCCCCCCTGTTGGTGTCGCCCCATTCTCCGGTATATTCGGCCGACGCGTTGGGGGGCCTCATTATTGAGCCAACGCTATCGAAGCCGGGACTGACTCCTGTTGCCGACGACATGCCTCTCGGAGGACTTCGGACGTAGCGGGGAGGTCACCAGAAGTACGA
>JAHHMJ010000519.1 GCA_018678395.1 Gemmatimonadota bacterium
GAAGAGGTCGGCAGGCAGATCCCGCAGCGTGCGGAAGCTCGACTCGAAGTCGTTGCGGATGCCCGGATACGTCTCCCGATCCACCACCGAGACGAAGGGGAAGAGCGTCAGGCTGCAGATGCTCACCGCAAGCAATTCGCGCTCTTCGTGCTGCACCGGGAACGACCACGACGTGCATCCGCGGGTGTGGCCCGCCGTGATGTGGGCCGTGAGTTCGAGCGGACCCACCCGGATCACCTCACCGTCGCCGAAGACGTGGTCGATGCGTGGTGCATCGAACCGGAGGCCGCCGATGTAGTAGGCAAACCGAGCCGGCCCCAGCGCGCGGTCCCCGGCTCCACCCGCGGCCATCACCTCGGCGTCTCCCTCGCTGACCCACAACTCCGCCCCCGAGACGTCCTGGAGGTGCTTCAACCCGCCGGCGTGATCGGAGTGGGCGTGGGAGTTGAGCAGGACCCTCACGTCCCGGATGTCGAATCTCAGGTCGGCGACACTCTGCTCGATCAGCGGGCCGTGCTCAGGGTAGCCGCCATCGATCAGCACGTGACCTTCGGGGCCGGTCACGAGAAACGCCGCCATTCCCGTGTGCCCGACGTAGTACAGGTTGCCGGCGATGCGGAACGGCTCGTCCGGTATCGAGCGATTCCGCTCGATGGCGGATCGCCAGAGCGTACCGAGCACCGCAACGACGATGATCCCGATCCCCATGGAGATCTTGAACCATCGACGTCTGAACAGCGGTCTGCGAGGCAGCGGGCCCGTCCGTACTAGGCGAGCGTCGCGAGCACGTGGTCCACCAGCTCGTCGGTTCCACGAACGAAGGTGCGCAGCTCGGCCTTCGCGGCCTCCAAGGTCTTCAGACGTTGTTTGAGGTGCACGACCATCTGATCACGGAGGCCGCCCAGCCGGTCGATGCGCTGCTCGAGGTTCGCTGCGGCCTTCTCTGCCTCTTCGGGGGCCTCGAGCACGAGCTCCTGCGTCTTCGTGACGAGCCCGCTCTGCCCCTGCTTGGCCGTGTAGCGGTAGTCGACTTCGGCGGGGAAGGCATCTTCACCCTTCTGGGCGAGCTTCGTGAGGACACCCACGGTCTTCTTCAGCTGTCGGATCTCTGCGCGCTTCTCCTCGATCTCGGCCTCCAGATCGCGCTCCAACTGCCGGAGGCCCGACTGCGTCAGCCGCCGGATGTCCGACACCACCTCTTCGGTCCTCGCCGACGGGTCACCCGCCAGCAACTCCCACTCGAGGGCTTCGCCGGCGTCCCGCAGCGCACGCCGAAGCTGCTCTTCCTGCCGGACTCGGAACGCCCCCTCCTGTCGATGGCGCGCCACCGCGAGGGTGCCGAGTCGTCGGCCGACGAGCTTGAGTTCGGTCGTCTGGATGGACGGTGCCTTCCTGGTTCGGGCTTGGCTCGTACTGATGGGTCCCCCTGCGTAATGGTGTGCCGACTGCGCCTATCGATACCGACGCCCCGACGGCGTCGTGTCCACGTACCCCAGTCCCGCATGAATGGCGGGATCGCGTCGAGGGATTGCCCGAATCCGCCCCACCGGCGGCAAACCCGGGCCCGCGTTCGTTCAACCCCGAATTGTTGCTCCACGACAGAAAAGTCGCCTCACAAGATCGAAAGGCGGCAGGTGAACAGGCAACCCCGTCGAAGGAATGCACCGCCAGCCGTCGGACTACGATCCCGGGTGCCTCCTGGACATGACGAGTGCCGCGACCGCGCCCAGGACGAAGACGGGGGGGCAGAGCAGAACCGCGATGAAGAAGGAGGCGATACCGAATCCACTGAAGATCTGCTGAGCGAGCCTCGGAAGATCGGGAATGGACGCCCCGGCGTGGAAGACGTTGTGGAGAACTGCAAATACCACGAATCCGCCCGCCGCCGCGTACATGAGGCGCCGAAAACTTCTGGGCGATCTCCAGGGGTGTGTGAACGCCGCGGCGAAGGTGGCCGCCGAGAGGTATGCCAACGAGATGCCCGGCGGGTTGTCGTCGATCCCGACCCACGCGGCCCCGAGGGCAAGGAGGGCACAGGCCGTCAGGAGGAAGACGGTGCGACGCCGGTTGGTTGGTGTTGAGAGTGCCTTCAGCATGACTCTGCCCTCTTACAAAGATAGCTCCTTCACCCGGGCAGATGCCCGCATTTCAGAAGATCGCCAGCGGATTCACCGCCGAGCTCGAGCCTCCGCGCAGGGGACCCGCCGTAAGGCCGAGCGCCGTTTCCTCGACCCCTCCGGAACGATCCGAAACGGCGGCCGAGAAGTCGGGGGCTTTGCTGAGCCGAATCGTACCACCAGTGCCAGTGGGCTCACATCCCGTGAGGGCGGCGCACACCAGGGCGATGAGAGCTGATCGGATCACGCTCGTTTTCCGTTCATCAGTCATGGGCCACTTCCTGTGGCTGGGAAGAGCCGGATGAGAACCTGGTTGCTGAACACGAACGCCACGGCGAGCATCGTGACCGGGGGGGGCGGTCGTCGAGGCTCGAGTCGCAATCAGGGTGGGGCGCGCTCCACCCCGGCGAACGTACCGCCAATTCGGCGTCCGGTGCGGGCCGGAGCCTCAGCGCGCCCCGGCGAGAGCCTGTAGCCGTCGAGTTCCGCGTGGCGCTTCGGCCGACCACGGCACCACGAAGAGACGCCGCGCGTGCTGCTCGCGGATGGCCTTCATCTCCTCCGCCTCCGCACGCGCCCGGGCCTGGAGAACCGGATCGGAGGTCGTCGACGCGGCCAGGCTGCGGTTGACCAGCCACGCGTGGGGCTCGATGTCGGCACGGCGCAGGTCCTCCTGGAGCTGCGCGGCCTCCTGCACCGGCGTGGTCTCGGCGAGGGTCACCAGGACGATTCGCGTGTGGTCGGTGTCCTGGAGGTACATGAGCGGTGTGGCCAGCCTCGTGCCTCCCCGGGCGTTGCGCAGCATCTCGCGGTGGTATGATCCCGCCGCGTCCAGGAGCAGCAGGGTGTGGCCTGTGGGCGCGGTGTCCATCACCACGATCTCGCGCTTCGCGGAGAACACGACCCGCGAGAAGGCATGGAACACCGCGACCTCCTCGGTGCAGGGCGACTCGAGGTCCTCTTCGAGCAGCGCGAGCCCCTCGGCGTCGAGTGAGTTCCTGGACCGGTCCACGACCTTGCGCCGGTATGCCTCCGTCTCGGCCTTGGGGTCGATGCGGGTGACCCGGAGCCCCTCCACGGCGCCACGGAGCGTGTGCTCCACGTGGGCTGCGGGGTCGGTTGTCGTGAGGTGCACCGGCAGGCCGCGAGCGGCCAGCTCCACCGCCAGCGCCGTGGCCAGGGTGGTCTTCCCGACGCCCCCTTTGCCCATGAACATGACCAGTCCGTGGCCATCGGCGGCGACCTCGTCGGCGAGTACGTCGAGGCCGGGGAATGCGTCGCTCGGGGCCGACGTGAGGGCGGCGGCCGTTCCTTGCGGATCCCCCCACGGCGCAGGGTCGGGTCCCGCTTCGTCCGCGAAGAACGATTCCAGCGCCTCGAGTCCCACGACGTTGTGCGGTTTCAGCGCGATCTCGACGCGGGGCAGCGCCCGCAGCGCCGCGGGCATGCCGTCGAGGGCTGCCTCGCCCACGGAAGCGATGCGGTCTGCCAGCGGATCCCCTGCGGAGGTCGGCCGGAACCGCCCGTTGACGACCAGGAGCTGGTTCTTCAGCCCCTGGGCCGCCAGCTCGACGCGGGTCCGCTCGGCCTCCTGCAGGGCCCCCTCCTCAGGGCGCGTCACCAGCACGAGGGTCGTACGCTCCGGATCGCTGAGTGCAGAGAGGGCCGCCTCGTAGCGCTTCTGCTGGTTCTTCAGGCCCGACAGGGGCCCCAGGCACGAGGCACCACGCTCATTCTCATCGATGAACGTGGTCCACGCGCCGGGCAGCTGCAGGAGTCGCAGGGTGTGGCCGGTGGGCGCCGTATCGAAGACGATGTGATCGAACGGCTCGGCGGTC
>JAHHMJ010000298.1 GCA_018678395.1 Gemmatimonadota bacterium
GCGTACGTAGCTCGGCGGCGCTCATTCCATTGAGCAGGACAGCCATGAGGAAGGCCGACATCTGGTAGTCCGGCAGGTCGCCGGAGCCGTACTCCGCGAGGAACTCGCGCAACTCATCCGTCGCGAGCTCGCCGCCGTCGCGCTTTCGCGCAATCAGCTCCTGCGCGAGCATGGGCCTCCCGGGCGGGGGGTGGTCACTAAGAAGCGATCAGGTGCGCAGGCGGTCGCGGCCCTTGTCGACGACTTCGGCGATGCGGTCGCCCGTGCGGTCCGCGCTCTTGCGGGCACGGCGCGCCAGTCGACGAGTCTCCCGTGAAGCGCGGTCAGCCAGATCCCGGGCCTCATCGCGGGCGTCCTCCAGCGACTCTCCGGCGGTGTCCGTCCACTCCTCCGCCTTGCGGACGATCTGCCGCCGCGTCCGGGCACCGCTCTGCGGCGCGAGGAGCAGCGCGGTAGCCGTGCCGATGACGGCGCCGACGGTCAGGCCGAGCAGGAAGCCGAGAGCTTCCCGGTATTCGGTGTTGTCCATTCTGCTGCCTCCGATTGTCCGGTGCGTGGGACGGTAAAATGGCGCGATTCACGCCACCTGCCAATAACCTACTGAGACTCGAAAGTGCCCTCGCTTGCCGGTCGCCCGGCATTCTCTACTTTCAGGGCTCTTCGATGCTTCAGCGGAACGGATTGAACCATGAACGACTATCGCCTGGAGGACGAGGTTCGGATTCCCTCTACCGCGCTGCGTGCCCTGGCGGCCGCGGCGGACCGGGGTGGTGAGGTCGTAGCGGCAGCGGTGAGAGATGCGGGCCGAACGGCGGGTGAGGAGATCACCCGACGAATCGCCCATGTCGTTTCGCTGTCGGAACTCGATACCGACGATTTCTGGTCGGCCGTCAATGCCGAGACAGACGCCAGGGGCCTGGGATCTTTCGAGTGGGAACGCGGCATCGGCGGTCATGCCCAGCTTCGGGTACGTGGAGCGCCCGATCGCCGGGAAGGATCCATCGCGTCGTCGGGGGAAGGCGGGACACCCTTTACCGAAGGCTTCATCGAAGGTTTGCTCGGAGCCGCGGCCGAGGAGCCGGTCGGGGTCGTGCGCGCTCCACTCGACGGCGGTGAGGGGATTCGGTTCGCGATCGGCGCCCCGGTCGCCCTCCGTCACGTCCAGCTGCGGTTACGCGGAGGAGCCACGCTCGAACAGGCTCTGGAGGGCATCTGAGCCGGGATCCTGGCCGAGTCGTGGCCCTGGACTACGGGCGGCGACGGATCGGAGTGGCCACTACCGACCCCTCGCGTACGATCGCGTCGCCCCACGTGACCATGAAGAACGCGGATCCGCCTGCCGAACCGCCCGAGGGCCTTCTGAACTTGCTCAAGGACCTGGCGCCGACCGTCGTGCTCGTGGGCATCCCGGTCCACATGGATGACAGCGTGGGCGAAATGGCGATCGAGGCGAAGGAATTCGCGGCACTCCTGGCCGCCCGGAGCGGTCTCCACGTGGTGGAGCGCGACGAACGCCTGACGAGCTACGAAGCGGACGAGATGCTTCGTCAGATGGAGCTTCCTCGGCGCAAACGGCGTGAGAAGGGATTGAAGGACATGCTGGCGGCAACGCTCCTGCTCAAGGAATACCTGGAAGAGATCCGATGAAGAGGCGCGGCTTCCTTCTCATCTGGATCTTCCTCCTCGCGGCGGCGGGGGCCGGGATGTGGTTTGCCACGAGCGCGCCTCCCGGCGCTCCTGCGAACGGCGAGTCCGTCGAGATCGTCGTCCCGGCCGGAGCGAGCGCTCTCGCCATTGGTCGGCAGTTGAAGGACGAAGGCCTGATCCGGTATCCCCGTCTCTTTGCCCTCGCAGCCCGGTCGCGTGGCGTCGCAAGTTCGCTCAAGGCGGGGCGCTACCGGGTCGTGGGCGGTATGGGCTGGGGCGAAATCCTGGACGTGATCGCGGCCGGGGAAGTCGTCACCTTCCCGCTCACCGTTCCGGAGGGCTTCACCGTACGGGAGCTGGCGCCGCGGGTGGCCGCAGCGACGGGCGTAAGCAGCGACTCGGTATCGCTCCTCGCCACGGACTCGGCGTTCGTGGCGGAGCTGGGCGTGCCGGGTCCGACGCTCGAGGGATACCTGTTCCCGGAGACCTACAGGTTCGCCGAGGGATTGGCTCCGGCGGACCTCCTGCGGGAGATGGTGGCCCGGTACCAGGCGTTCTGGACCCCGGAACGGCGTGCCCGACTCGACAGCCTGTCGCTTGACGAACGGGGGCTCGTGACGCTGGCCAGTATCGTCGAGGAGGAAGCGCGCGTCGCCGAGGAACGGCCGATCATCTCCGGCGTCTACACGAACCGCCTCGAGATCGGGATGCTGCTCCAGGCGGACCCTACGGTGCAATAC
>JAHHMJ010000124.1 GCA_018678395.1 Gemmatimonadota bacterium
CTTCGAAGCTGACGGCGACACCCGGTACGGGTGCGCCTCCCGCATCCGTGACCCGGACAGTGGGCGGTATCGGCACCGCCGTCGCGACGGCGGCCGACTGGGCGGTGCCCGCCACTGGGCTGACGACCGCCGGCGGCTCCGTGGCGGTCAGCGCGATGTCGGTCAGGGCGGTGCCCGCGCCCACCGTCAGGATCTGCAGCCCCGCCGATCCCCCCAGCGTCCACACCGTCGCGGCGCGCCCTTCGCCGTCGCTCACGGCGTCCATCGGGGTCACCGAGCCCGCGCCGGCACCGGGTTCGAAGCGCACCGGGACACCGGCGCCGGAGTTGCCGAACGCATCGACGACCCGAACCTGAACGGGTGTCGCGAGAGGGCGGCCCCGGACACCGAATGCCGGCGGCTGCGGCTCGACCAGGACGCCCGCCGGCGGGCCCGCGACCGCCGTCGCTTCGACGGTGGCCAACGCCGGTCCGGCGGGCGCTCCTACGGCCAATCGTTGGACCGCGCCTGCTTGCGCGCCGAGGGTCCAGAAGGCGGATGCCACGCCCTCCGGGTCGGTGCGGGAATCCGCGGGCGTGACGCTTCCACCGCCGTCGACGACTTCGAAGCGAAGCGGACCGTCGGCGACGGGGCTGCCGAGCCGGTCCAGCGCACGCACCCGCACCGGCGCGGGCAGAGGCGTCCCCGCAGGGGCGGTACCCCCACCGTCGTCGAGCACGTCCACGGCGGCCACTACCGGTACCACGCGGACGGTCGCGCTTCCGGACGCCTCGAGAATCCCCAGTCCCGTGGCGGTCGCGATGACGGTGGTCGATCCCGCCGCGCGAGCGGTGACCACTCCCGCATCGTCGACCTCGGCGACGGAGGGGTCCACGACGCGCCAGCGGACTCGCGCGCCGAAGACCTCATCGCCTCTGCCATCCGACACCGCCGCGTCGAACGTCCCTTGCGCTCCGATCGCGTCCAGCACGAGCTCGGGGGGACTGACCTCGACCGAGACGTTGCGGAATACGGGCCCCGTTTCGCCGCAGGCGGACGTCGAGCCGATGAGAAGAGTCGTGCAGACAACCCGCGCGAGCCACCGGCCTCGGTCCATCGTCACCTCAGCACTCCGGCGCGGATTCTCGGGCTTCCGGGCCGCTGGACGCGATGCGATCGAGGGCCAGATCGAGCGTTGCGGCCATCAATCCCGCGCCGCCGCTGCCGGCATGCGCGACGACCTCGTCCACGGCATCGTCCACCGCGGCCCCGACGGCCTCGAAGACGTCGTCCGGCGTATTGTGCGGTCCGCCCCGCATGAGGTGCTCGAAGGCCCGCGCCATCCCCATGCTGCCCACCACGTCCGGGAGCACCGTGAAGCGGGCGTCGGCCCCCTCCTGGGTGAGCGTGTCTCCGAGCGCGGATTCGCGGAAGGGCTGATTGGCCCCGCATACGATCCAGCGGGCGCCGGCCGCAGCGAGCGCATCCAGCCTCGGCCCGGTGAGGGATCCGGAGACGGCGGCCGGGACCACGCAGTCGGTGGCGGTGCGGTAGACCAGCTGCCGGCGCTCGGCCGGCCGTCGGGACGCATGCTCGGGGAGGCGCCCGCGGCGCCGGCGCGCGAGAAGAGCCTCGACGTCGGGAGCCTCGAGGCCAGGCTCCTCGACGAGGATGTGCTCGGCGTCCGAGATCGCGACGATTCGAGCTCCGGAGCGGGCGAGGTACAGCGCCGCCGACCCACCGACGTTGCCGAAGCCTTCGACGGTGACCCGAACGCCCTTCAGTTCACCGCCGAGGAGCCGTCGGGTCGCACGAGCCACGGCCCACCCCGTGATCATGTCGGACACGGTGAGCGGGAGGCTACCCACACCGTAGGCGGTGCCGGCCAGCGGAAGTCCCAGTCCGACGCGCAGGCAGCTCAGGGCGTGATGCGCCTGTTCGGGATCCGCCCGGAAGTGCCCCGCGAGAATCCCGATCTGCGGGTGGGGAAGTCCCAGCTCCTGGAAGATCGGTCCCAGGTCGCGCTGTTCGTCGACGTTCAGGTCCCCACCGGTCCCGTAGCACTGCGAGACCCAGGGGCGCATGGCGCGGAACCAACGACCGAGAACGTCCAGGCGGCGCGAATCGCGTGAATCGAAGTCGATTCCCGACTTACCGCCTCCGATGGCCGGTCCCGAGAAGGCGAATTTGAGCTCCATCGCCTTCGCCAGGTACACCACTTCCTCGCGGTCGACCCCCACCCGCATTCGGGTGCCGCCGCCCGCCGCGCCCCCCCGCAGCGAGTTGACGACCAGCCAGCCCCGGGCAGGGGTGAGTCGGTCGTGCCACTCCACCACTACCTCCGGGGGCGTCGCGAGGTAGCGGCGATACCGGGACCACGTCGCCGCCGGGTTCACCCGAGCATCCCGAGCACCGTGGGGACGAGGAACGTGGCGGGGAGCGCCACCACCAGAGCCGCCAACACCGGACCGGCCCAGAGGCCGATGCGCCGGGCGGGCGAGGTGGAGCGCTCTGGAGAGGCGGCGGACATGGTAGGCTTTGCGAGGGGAGACGAGAGGACCGAAGATTGTGCCGCGCGCGCAGGCGGTGGGCAACAGAGGATCCCAGGGCGTCACCTGCGGTACCAGTCGCCTCGATGCGAACGGGGGTCCCGAAGCCCCAGGTTCCAGCGCACCGTTCCCGACTCTCTCCACGGACTTCGCTTGGCCCTTCAGCGCGGTGTCGTACTCGGCGTGCTCGTCCTGCTCGGCCTAGGGGTCGACTGGGCCGCTCTGCCCATTCCGCAGGACACGCTGTGGCCGCTGGAGCTCACGTTCCTGCTCGGCCTGCTCCTGCTGATCTCGCACGTCACCGGGAACCTGGCGGCGGACTTCGGGCTCCCGCGCATCACCGGTTACATCGTCGCCGGGTTGCTGGTCGGCCCGAGTGGGGTCGAGCTGGTGACCGATGCCGATGTCGCCTCGCTGACGCTGATCGACCAGGTCGCGATCGCCCTGATCGCCTTCTCCGCGGGGGCCGAACTCAAGATCCGCGAGGTGAAGGAAGCGGGGCGGGCCATCGCCTCGATCCTGGTGTCCGAGATGGCGCTCGTGTTCGTCGCCGTTGCGGGACTCGTGCTCCTGCTCAAACCGGTCTTCCCGCTCACCGCGGGTCAGGGCTGGACCGAGGCCATCATCATCGCCGCGGTCTTCGGGTCGATCGCGATCGCGAACTCCCCCTCGGTCGCGGTCGCGGTGATCAACGACACGCGCGCGAAGGGCCCGGTCACGTCGACGATTCTCGGCGTCACGGTCCTGAAGGACGTCGCCGTGATCGTGCTGTTCGCGATCATGCTCTCGCTCGCACGCACCATGCTCTCGGGCGACGGGGGTGGTCTCGGACTCGCGCTGGCGGAGCGGATGTGGTGGGAGATCGGCGGGTCGATCATGGTGGGCGCCATCGTCGGGTGGCTGGTGTCGCTCTACCTGGATCGGTGGCGGGCCGAGCCGATCCTCTTCGTGCTCGGTGTGGCCGTGCTCGTCACCATCATCGCCGACCGACTGCACCTCGAGATCCTCCTGACCGCCCTCACCACGGGCTTCTTCGTCGAGAACATCTCGGAGGTGAAGGCCGACCGGTTCGTGAAGGCGGTCGAAGCGAACGCGATGCCGTTCTACGCGCTCTTCTTCTCGCTGGCCGGCGCAAGCATCCACCTCGACGAGCTGCGCCAGGTGTGGGCCCTGGTGCTTCTGCTGGTGGTGGTGCGGGCCGCCGCCATCTGGTTCGGCACCCGAGTCGGGGCGCGCGTGGGGCAGGCGGGGCCCGCCGTCGAGAGGTACGCCTGGACGGGCTTCGTCTCTCAGGCCGGCGTCACCCTGGGCATGGTCACCATCGCAGCCGAGGCCTTCCCGGAGTGGGGGGCGGAGATGAAGACGCTCTTCGTCGCCATGGTCGCGATCCACGAGCTCGGCGGACCGGTGCTTCTGCAGAAGGGGCTGGTGGCGTCGGGAGAGGCCGGCGCGCGCGATCGGGTGGAGGCTGCGGCGGGGCCCGCGGGCGCCGCCGCAGCGGACGCGCCCCAACCGGCGCCGTGAACCCGAGGGGTGTCGCGGACGGGGCGGTGCCCCCATCGTTTCGCTGACACCCTTCCGTCCTCGCCGGCCGGAGTCCGGACCATGGACCTCGAGACCCCCAAGCACGCCGTCTTCCAACCCCTCGCTGCGTGGGCGCGATTGCTGACCTGGGGGGCCGTGGCGTTCGGAGTGTGGGCGGCGATCCGCAATCCCCCCGGCGACGGCTTCAGCTCGAGCGTGATCGCGGCCGCGGTACTCTCTCTGGGAATTCTGGTCGAGCTCGTCTTCGGGGGCGTGAAGGTCGAACTGTTTTCGGACCGCCTCCGGGTTTCTCTCGGCCGCATCGGCTGGATCAAGAAGACGGTCCCGTACGAGACCATCGAGCGGATCGAGCCGGTGACCTACCGGCCGCTGCGCGAGTTCGGGGGATGGGGCGTCCGCGGCTTCGGCACCAAGCAGGCGTGGACCGCGCAGGGCAACCGCGCGCTCGTGCTGCACCGGGTCGACGGATCGCAGCTCTATCTGGGATGCGAGAATCCCGAGCGACTCGCCGAGCGGCTGCGGGGCACGGCGGGACAGCGCTTCGCGAGCCACTGACCGAAGCCCCCGAGAGCGGGGCCGGCGCGTGCCATCGCGAGGGATCGCCGGTCATCACGCGGGGTAGGCGCGTCGTCGTCCCCTCGTCCCTCCCACGCGCCCTGCCATGATCCCGCCCGTCGGCTCCCCCGCTCCCGACTTCTCGCTCACCTGGAAGGTGGGCCAGCCGCCCGTCGACCGGACGTTGCATGCAGACGGCGGGCCCCTCGTGGTCCTCTTCTTTCCCCTCGCGTTCTCACCCGTTTGCACCGACGAGATGTGTGCGGTCGCCGGGCTCTGGGACCGCTGGACGTCGCTGGGTGCCCGGGTCGTCGGCATCAGCGTCGACTCGCCCTGGGTGAACGTGCGATTCGCCGAAGACAACGCGATCCCCTTCCCGCTGCTCTCCGACTTCAACAAGGACGTCGCCCGGGCCTACGGCGTCCTGAACGAGGACTACTTCGGAATGCGCGGCGTGTCCGATCGCGCGGCCTTCGTCATCGACGGCGAGGGCCGCATCGCCTACGCGTGGCACACCGAGGACGACTCGATCCTCCCGGATTTCGACGCCATCGCCGAGGTCGTGCGCGAGTTGCGAGGCTGAGTCGCCCCCGCCGCGAGATCAGACCCGCTCGACAACCATGGCAAGGCCGAGGGCGCCCGCGGCGCACACGGTGAGGAGTCCCAGCTCGACGTCCCGCCGGACCATCTCGTTCAGCAGGGTCGTCGTCAGGCGGCCTCCGGTGGCGGCGAAGGGATGCCCGATCGCCAGCGACCCCCCCATGACGTTGATGCGATCGACGTCGGGGTGGCCCACCTTGGCGGATAGACCCAATCGCTCACGCGCAACGCGATCGCTGTCGAGCCACTGCAGGTTCGAGAGCACCTGGGCCGCGAAGGCTTCGTGCATCTCCATGAGCCCGATGTCGCGCATCTGGATGCCCGCCCGTTTCAACGCGGTCGGCACCGCGAACACCGGGCCCTGCAGGAGTTGGTCGGCGGGGTCGAGCGCGGCGACGGCGTAGCTGCGGATCCGGCCCAGGATCGGCAGTCCGTCGGCTCGCGCCCGCTCCTCGCTCATCAACAGCACCGCCGAGGCCCCGTCGGTGAGCGGTGACGCGTTGCCTGCGGTGACGCTGCCGTAGCGCCGGTCGAAGACGGGCTTCAGCGAGGCGAGCTTCTCCGCCGAGGTATCGGTCCGGATGCCGTTGTCGCGTTCGACCACCGGATCGAAGTCGGGCGGCAGATACACGCGGGCGATCTCGGCCGTCAGCCGCCCGTCGTCCGTCCCCGCCCCGGCCTTCTGGTGGGATCGCAGTGCCCACGCGTCCTGGTCCGCCCGCGAGATGCCGTTTTCCTTGGCCATGCGCTCCGCCGACTCCCCCATCGTCTCGCCTGTGGTCGGCTCGGCGATCTGCGGGGCACGCGGGAGCAGGTCCTTCGGACGTACCCGGGCGATGGTCTTGACCCGGTCTCCGACCGTGCGCGCCTTGGACGCGGCCACGAGAGTTTCCGACAACCGTTCGGATACCATGATCGGAATGTGGGACAGCGACTCCGCACCCCCCGTCACCACCACATCGGCGTACCCGACCTCGATCAGGTTGGCCGCGTCGGCGATCGCCTGGTTCGACGTGGCGCAGGCCCGCGATACCGTGTGGGCTGGAACCGAGGGAGGCAGCGTCGCCAGGCCCACCTCCCGCGCGATGTTCGGCGCGTGGGGGTCGTGGACGACGGTGCCGTAGACGAGCTGGTCCACCTCCTCACCCGGTAGGCCCACGCGGTCCATCAGCTCTCGAACCGCGATGCTTCCCAGATCGATCGCCGAGAAGTCCTTGAACACCGTTCCCGCTCGTGCGAATGGGGTTCGGACTCCGGCCACGATGACGGCCTTCATGGGCGCTCCTGGTGGGATTGGACCTGCCGACGCTACACCGCCGAGAAGGACTCGATCCGGAATCGATGAACTTCGCCCGTGGACCCGACCAACCGTTGCCCCTAACCTTGTCGGATGATGACTGAACCGGTTGACATCGCCCTGCAGCCCGCGGGCGAAGACGATATTCCCGCCATGGCCGCCCTCTGGGCCGAGGCGTTCCCCGAGAAGCCCGTCGAGCGCCGCGATCGCGAACTTCGCGAGGGCCTGGTCTTCGGCGATCTCAGCGATTGCTGGACGGTCCGGTCGGAGGGCCGCATCGCCGGAGCGCTCCGGACCTACCGACTCACCATGAACCTGTGGGGCCGGCAGCTGCCGACGATGGGGCTCGCAGGCGTGGCGGTCGCGCCCGACTTCCGACGGAGAGGCATCGGGCGGCGCATGTGCGTCGAGGCCCTGCGCCTCGCTCGCGAGCGGGGGGACGTGCTGTGCGCGCTGTACCCCTTCCGGACGGCGTTCTATCGCGAGCTCGGATTCGTCCTCGCGGGAGAACTGCACCGCTACCGCTTCGCCCCGGCCGAGTTGGCGATGTATCCCGGGTGGGATCGCGTCGTGCGCGCACCCGAGACGGGCAAGGGCGAGGCGCGAGACATCTACGGCCGCGTGGCGCGCTCCACGAACGGGCTGCTGGAGCGGACCGAGCGGATGTGGTCGTTCGTCGACCGCGTCGGAACGTACCTCTACCTGCATCGGAATCCGCGCGGCGTACCGACCGGCTACGTCGTCGTCCGGGGCCGAGGGGGCTCACCCGAGCGCTCGCGGCTGCGGGTGGTCGAGCTCATGGCCGAAGACCGGGAGGCCTATCTGGGACTGCTCGGATGGCTCTCCGTTCAGCGCGACCAGTGGGGGCGGATCCTCTACGATGCGCTGCCCGGCGAGTACTTCCATCGTCGCCTGTCGCATCCGCGCACGGCCGCCTCGAACATGACACGGGGACTCTGGTTCCACTCCGCGTCGATCCTGCGGGGTCCGATGTTTCGGATCCTCGATCTCGGCCAGGTTCTGTCGCCGGCAGGAACGGGAGTCGAGCCGCCCCGAGGAATGCCCCTCGACTGGCACGAGCCGCTCCAGGTCCGGGACCCGCAGCTGCCGGAGAACCAGGGCCGGTGGGAGGACGGTGAGCGGGTCGAGGCCGCCCTCTCCACGGCCGGGAACGGTGCGTTGTCCATCGGCGAGGTCACGACGCTCTTCTTCGAGGGACGGCTCCCGGGTCAGACTCCGCCATCGGATTCGTGGACTCCCAACCTGGGTCTGCGCGACATTCGGCTTTTCGACGAGTTCTGAGCGAACGCGTGCGCGCCGTCACCTTCGACGTCTCCGTCCCGCGCTTCCTTCTGGCGAAGTCGGTCGGGCGGGTCACCGATTCGGTGCTGTACGGTGCGTTCAGTGGGGTGAAGCTCGTGGATCGCCCGGCA
>JAHHMJ010000008.1 GCA_018678395.1 Gemmatimonadota bacterium
GAGCGAGGCAGGCAGCAGCGACGGCAGAGGGATCCGGAGGCCCAGCGGACGCGCCTCGGGGGCACTCACGACGATGGGCGACAGTTCCACTTCGGGATCCGGTGCCAACACGACCGGGACGCCCACCAGGCCGGCGACCAGAGCAGCCGTACCCAGAACCATCACCACCGGGTGGTACCCGGCCGTCGAGCGGGCGAGAGCCTTCTCGTCGTCCACGTGGTAGAGGCGGTGTTGAAGCCGCCCGTGGAAATGCTCGTCCACCTCGAGGCTGTCCTGGCTCAGGACCGAGCAACCCCGCCGGTAGACGACTTCGTACCGCTGACACCGGGGACATGCATCCCTGTGACGACGGGCCGCAGCGAGAACCTGCTGCGGTGCGTTCTCGTCGATGTAGTCCGAGAAGGACTCGATGAATTCGGAACAGGTCATCCCTGGACTCCGTGGTGGGCACGGCATCAGCCGACGTGAAGTTCTACAGCCCCTCCGACGAACGGGTTCCCGGGAGCGGAATCGGCGGGAACGGCCCGCCACGCGCGAGGGCCCCGGAGCGCGTCGCCCCGGGGCCCTCCATCCAGCGTCGACGCCTCGTGCGAATCGAGCGTCTCACCCGCGGCGCAGGTGCAGTCGAACGATCAATCCACCATCGGCGCGATGATCTGGGCGAAGTTGTTGCGAGCACGATTCAGCCGGCTCTTCACGGTCCCGAGGTTCACGCCGGTGATGTCGGAGATCTCCTCGTAGGTCTTGCCCTCGAGCTCGCGGAGCACGAAGACGATCCGGTGATGCTCGGGCAGCTGCGCGACCGCTTCCTCGACCTTCTCCTTCAGGAATCGCTTCCGGTAGAGATCGTCGGGCTTGTAGTGCGGGTCCTCCCACTCGAGAGGTCGATGGTCCGCATCCCAGTTCTGCTTGATCGCCTGGAACAGGACCAGGGGGTTCCGGCTGCGATTGCGGAGCTCGTTCTTCGCCAGGTTGCTGGCAATCGTGTAGATCCAGGTCGAGAACTTCTTGGTCTGGTCGAAACGCTCCAGGTGTCGATACACCCGAACGAAGGTCTCCTGGACCAGATCCTGCGCCCGCTCCCGGTCGCCGACCGTGCGGTACACGAAGTTCACGAGCCGGTTGTCGTACCGACGAACGAGTTCACCGAAGGCGCGCTGGTCTCCGTCCAGGAAGGCCTGCACGACCGCGCTGTCCCCGAGCTCCCGCAACTGCTTCCGATGCTGGACGGCGTCGCCGACACGGGCCGTCGACTCGGTCCGGAGGTTCTTCGTCGCCTGAGCACCCATGATCCACCTCTCGTTGCGAAGGATATGCCGGCTCGACCCGGCTCCCTCATGTGAAGCACCTTCCGTGCCATCCGTTAGATGCGTCTCAACCACGTCGTCGCGGCCCCGATCGTCCTCTGCAGAGGACGGTCACCGCCTCGGCTGAGACACGCCTCGGTCTCTATGGCGCAATCCTGCCATCGCGGCGGGAGTTCCCACCGAAGACGAAACACGCAGCGTAGAGCAAAGTCGCAACGCTCTTGCAGTCCGTGATCGTCCCGTCCTTCACCATCTCCAACGCTTCGGACAGCGGAAGTTGCACGACTTCGACGAATTCGTCGTCGTCCAGCTCGGCCGTCCCCTCCTCCAACTCCGCGGCCAGCCAGAGGTGGATCACCTCGTCGGTGAACCCGGGGGTGGTGTGGATCCGGGTCAGCGGCCGCAGCGTACCGGCCCGGCGTCCCGTCTCCTCCTCGAGCTCGCGACGAGCACATTCGTCCCACGGCTCGCCGTCCCGATCCGGCATCCCCGCCGGCACCTCCCAGAGCACCCCTCCCGCTGCATACCGGTACTGCCGCAACAGGAGGATGTCCGGGTCCTCCTGATCCAGGCTTCCCACCACCGGCAACACGCAGGACGCTCCCGCGTGCGCCATGAACTCCAGCTCCCCCACCGACCCGTCGGGGAACCGCACCGTGTCCACGCTCAGGTTCACGATCCGACCGCGATACACGGGCCGACGGTCGATCCTGCCCGGCTCCCGAGGTGGCTGCATCAACTCCTCCGACATGGGATACGACGAGGGCGATGGACGGTTGCACGCCCGACCGGCGAACACGCGTCGGTCACGGTGCCTCGTCCCGATGGACGGTCACCGGTCCCAACTCGAGCGCCTCCAGGCCGGGAGCGATCTTCTCGGCGTCGCCCACCACGACGCAGACGAGGCGATCGGGCTGCATGTGCCGCCGCACCGCGGCGTGGGCCGCGTTCGCATCGACGGCTCGAATGTCCTCCCGATAACGCGTCCACGCGTCGTCGGGAAGGTCGTGCACGAGGAGTTCCGCGACGCGCATCGCCACCCCGCCCGTCGTCTCGAGCCGGAGCGGGAAGACCCCGGCGATGTAGTCCCGGGCGGCCCGCACCTCGTCTTCGGAGGGGCCTTCGGCAACGTAGCGACGCAGTTCGCCCACGGCCTCTCGGACCGCATCGGCAGTGACGTCGGTGTCGACCGCCGTCGAGATCGAGAACGGGCCCGGACCCCGCCGGAACGCGAAACCACTGCGCACGCCGTAGGTGAAGCCCCTGGACTCGCGGAGGTTCATGTTCAACCGGGACCCGAACGTGCCCCCCAGTACCGAGTTCGCGACCACGAGCGCCGGGTGATCGGGGATCGCCCGCGGCGCGCCGGGATGGCCCAGCCTGAGCTCGCTCTGTACCGATCCGGGGCGGTGGACGATGTGGACCGCAGCCTCTTCGTGCCGTGCGCGACCGGCAGGCGCCTCGGGTATGGTCGCCCGCCCCTCCCACCCCGCGACGAGAGGCTCGAGAACCGCCTGCGCCTCATCGGGGTCGATGTCTCCGGCGACCACGAGCCCCGCCCCGTCCGGGCGATACGCGCGCTCGACCCAGTCCCGCAGATCCGACGGTCCGAGGCCCTCGATCGTCGCCTCCGTCCCACGCACCGGACGGCCGTACGGTTCATCCGCGGCGAAGTAGAAGCCGATCGATCGGTCCGCCGCGAGCGCCGACGGGTCCTTCGACCGCTGCCGAATGCGCGCCAGCACCTGATCGCGAACGCGCTCGACCTCGGCATCCGGGAACGACGGTGCCAGCACCATCTCGGCCAGCAGGTCCATCCCCTCCGCCCACCGGTCGGTCAGCGTCGACACCGAGGCCACGGCGCTGTCCCACCCCGCCGAGACGCCGACGTCGGCGCCCACCGCCTCCAACGCCTCGGCGAGCGCGGTCCCGCTGCGACGCCGCGTGCCTCCCTCGAGGGCCTGCGCCGCCAGGGCGGCGCGGCCCGCCTGCGCGCGCGGGATCCCGGTTTCCCCCCCCGAGGGGAAAACGAACGCGGCGGTGACCACAGGGAGCCGAGGAAGGGGGACGACGTGCAGCTCCAGCCCGTTCGAGAGGCGACGGGTGTGAACGCCCGGCACCCGGAAGGGCCGCAGGGCTCCCGGCTCGGGGGCCTGCGTACGGTCAGGCGAGGCACTCATCGGTCGCCTCCAGCCGGCACGTACGCGATCACCGCACGGTTGTCCGCGCCGAAGAAGTCCCGGGCGACGTCCCGGATCTGTTCGGCGTTCACGGTCCGGATGCGCTCCACCGTCGCATTGAGTCGCTCGGGCTCGTCGAAGAAGGTCGTGTACATCGACAGCAGGTCGGCTCGGTGGGCCATGGACTCGAGCCCTCGAACCTCGCGCGCTTCAGCGAGTACCCGGCCCCGTTCGACCTCGGCCGGAGTCACCCCGCTCATGGCATCCAGCTCCTCGAAGAGCGCCGCTTCGAGTTCGGCCACATCGCTGTCCGGAAAGCCGGTCACGAAGGCGAGAAAGGTCGATCCCCCGGTCACGAGCGGCAGCGCGTAGGCCGACGCATCGCGGGCGATCCGCTTCTCGCGCACGAGCGAGCGGTACAGGCGAGAGCTCCTGCCCTGCCCCAGGATCTGCGCCGCGAGGTCCACGGCGTCGAACCGGGAGTCGGTGAACGGCGGAATCCGCAGGCCCACGACGATGCGAGGCAGCGGCACGTCACGCTCCAGTTCGACCCGCTCGGTGCGGCCCAGCACGGGCGCGACATCCACCCGTCCGGGAATCGGAGGCGGCGGCGGGCCGGCCGGAATCTCTCCGAACCAGCGCTCGGCGGCCGCGAACACCCGCTCGGGTTCCGCGTCTCCGGCTACGGTGAGCACCGCGTTGTTGGGGATGTAGTACGCGCGGAAGAACTCGGCCACGTCGTCCAGCGACGCGGCATCGAGGTCCTCCATGGACCCGATCACGGTGTGATGGTAGGGGTGGTCGTCGGGCCAGAGCAGCCGCTGCACGTGCTCGTCCCAATCGCCGTACGGCTGGTTGTCGTATCGCTGACGCTTCTCGTTCTTCACCACGTCCCGCTGGTTGTCCAGCTTCTCCTGAGTCATCGCCTCGAGCATGAATCCCATGCGATCGGCTTCCAGCCAGAGGCCCAGATCGAGGAAGTGCGAGGGCAGCGTCTCGTAGTAGTTCGTGCGGTCGAACCACGTCGAGCCGTTGAGGGCACCGCCCGCGCGCTCCACATGTTCGAAG
>JAHHMJ010000507.1 GCA_018678395.1 Gemmatimonadota bacterium
GGGCGGGCTCGCTGCCGCCCTGCTGCCCGGCTCGCCGCTCCGCTCGTGGATCACGGCGGACGCGCCCTCGATGCCGGCGGCCGCCGGGCCGGCGACGACCGCCGCAGACGCTCCCGGCATTCGGTCCGCGGTGGTCTCCGAACGGGCCGAGGTGCTCCTCGTCGCTCCGCCGGGGGTCGAGGTCGGGGTCTATCGCGTCGGCGAGCGGGCCGGGGTCTTCGGCCCTGTGGAAGCCCGCTTCCGCGTCGAGGGGGGCCGACTGCACGCCGAGTCCTCGACCGGCCCACTGCGCGTCGAGCTCCCGCCTTCGGTACGCGACGCGGAAGTGACGGTGAACGGCGTCCTCCGGGTCGTGCTCCGAGACGGGGAACTCGTCACGGCCCCCGAGTCACTCGCCCGTGAGCCCGACCTCCTCGTCCGGTTCCGGGTGCAGTGAAGCGACGCTTCGCTCTCGCCGCGGCGGTCGGGCTCGCCGCCGTGCTGTGCGGGGCCGTGGAGGCCCGCGCCTCCAATGCGTCCGGCCTGCAGCGCTCCGCTGCTTCTCCACCGGCTCCCGAGGGGGTCGTGTACGGCGCGATCGCCGACGTCGAAGGTCGACCGGTGCCCTACGCGGCCGTGCGCGCTCGGCTCGCGGGCGAGTCCAGGGTCGGCTTCGCCGATCGCGCGGGGCGCTATACTCTGCGCGTCCCGGCCGGCGCCGTGCGCCTCCGGGTCGAAAGCCCGAGTCACCACGCGGCCGACGTCGAGATCCGCGTGCCGGAGGGGGCCGCGGTCCGCGTCGACGTCACGCTGGAGCAGGCGCCGTTCGATCTGCCCGGCATCGTCGTTCGTGCCGAGGCGTTCGCGGTGCCGCCTCCTGCGCCCCTCGAGTTTCCGGCGCGCGATGCCTCGTCGCCCGCGCTCGACCTGGCCACGCTGCCCCTCGATCCGGGGCTGGCCGGAGTGGCGGCCGAGGCGGCCGCGGCTCGAACACGCCAGGGACAGCCGCCCGCGGACGGTGACCAGGTGCTGCTGATGCGAGGGTCTACCGCCGACCTCAAGCTCCTCCTCCTGGACGGCGCCCCGGTCTACACTCCGTTCCACCTCGGGGGTCTGCTGGACAGCTTCGATCCCGGGGTTCTGGGGCGTGCCGCCCACTACGTCGGCGCGGCACCGACCCGCTACGACGGTGGACTCGACTACATCCTCGACCTCGAGACCCGGGCGCCCGCGGCCGGGGTCCTGAGGGGCTCCGGCTCCCTGGACCTCCTCTCGGCTCGGGGGGCGGTCGAATGGGGTGGTGAGAACTCCGGGCTCCTGGCTTCGACGCGATCGCTCCACGACGGTGCGGCCCGGCTGCGCGACGGGGTCGGCAGTCCCTACGGCTACGCCGACGGCCTCGTCCGCGCGGGCTGGAACGGGGGTGCGACCGACGTCGCGTTGACGCTCTTCGCCAACCGCGAATCCGTCGCTCTGGGGCTTCCCGGCGCACCGCTCGTCCCCGAAGAGGCATCCTGGAGCAATCAAGCGGTCTCGGCTCGGCTCCAGCGCAGCGTGGGGGCCGTGGACCTGTCGTTGCGGACGGCGGTCTCCCGTTACCACGCCGACCTGCCGCTACGCGGAGACTCGGCGGACACCCAACCGGACCGTCCCGTTCTCGCGAACGGGCGCATCCGCCGCCTCCGTGCCACGCTCGACGGGCGCGCTCCGCTGTCCGGAGGCACCCTGCGCTTCGGGCTCGCGGCCGACGGTACCGCCTCTCGCTACGCCTCGACCCTGCGCACGACCGAGGGCACGGTGCGGGCCGATGCCCGCTTCGACGGCCGGGTGTTCGGCGCACACGGTGAGCTCGAACGACCGTGGGGCGATGACGTGACGGTGCGTGCCGGACTTCGGGTCGATCACTTCGACCCCGGAGGGTGGACCAGCGCCCTGCGAGGGGCCCTCTCCTGGACCGTGGGGCCCGACGCCGTCCTGACGCTCGCCGCTGGTCGGTATCATCAGTTCACGAGGGCCGGGACGGTGACGCCCGAAGACGTGCTCCTGGGCGCCGTGTCGGACGCCACCCCCACGGCGCTGGAGGTGGCGACGGGCGACCACCTTCTCGTCGGGCTGGCCCAGAGCTTCTCTCCACGGGTGCAATGGGGCCTGCAGGGTTGGGTCAAGCGCTTCCAGAACGTAGCGGGCGGCATCCCGGCCCAGACTGCTTCGGGAGTCGACGTCCGCGTGCAGGCCGGTTCCGACCGCAGGATCGGGTGGCTCGGGTATGCCCTGGACTGGACCTGGGAATCGGTCGCGAGCAGCGACGAGGCCCCTCGGTTCCAGGGCCGCCACGTTCTGAGCGCGGGGCTGCGGGGCCCGATCGCAGGCCCGATGGGCCTGGACGCCCGCATCGCCTTCTCGGACGGACTTCCCCTCACCGAGGTGGCGCTCGACGCGGCCCTGGGCCTGGAGACGGCCGATCAACCGCTGGAAGACGGCGTGGCCCGGGGTGGACGCATTCAGGGAGACGCCGACGGCTTCCTCCGGCTCGACGTCGAACTCTACGGAGAGTGGGCAGCACCCATCGGCGAGGGCACGCTCCGGCCATACCTGCGCGTCCTCAACGCGCTGGACCGGCGCGACGCCCTCTTCTACTACTTCGAGCCGTGGCGCAACCCGGATCTGACCCCGCTCGCTCGCCACACACTCTGGCCGGTGCTGGGCGTCTCCTGGAGCTTCTGACTCGGGTCCCGGGGCTAGGGTTCGCGTGGATTCGTGGTCGCGCGGATGCCCTCGAGCGCGGCCTCACCCAACTGCTCGCCCGATCCGGGGACACCACCGCGGACGACGTCGACCTGCTCGAAGAGCCGGTCGAGAGTGTCCCACAAACGGTCGCGTAGCTCACCCTCGGTCGGCACGGCCTCGAGCACGGGGTTCTGCGTGACCACACCCGGCCGGACCGGCGTGTAGACGATGGCGTCCTCGTTCTCGACCAGGAGCTCGTGCAGTTCGAGCGCGACGCCCGCGATGCCGTCCATGGCCGTATACAACTCCTCACGGGCCGGCGCCTGGGAGGCGAACTCCTCGGTCGCACTCGCCAGCCGCATGGACCGCACCGGGCCGTCGATACCCGAATTCAGGAGACGCCGGTAGAAACCGCGCCGGAAGAACTCCTCGTCCCGGTCCCGCAGCTCGTCGACGTACGCCTGGTATCGCACCCAGTATTCGGCCACATCGGGGAACTCCGAGGCCGACGCGAGATAGCGTCCCGTGAGCCACTCGCGCGGCGCGCCCACGACGTCGAAGACCGTTCGCAGGGAATCCATGGCCGCGATCATGTCCTGGAACGCCGATCCCTCGGCTTCGCGAATACGGGCCTCCATCTCCGGGTTCGCCGCCGGCGGCGGACCGGGCTGCGCCGGCTCCACC
>JAHHMJ010000619.1 GCA_018678395.1 Gemmatimonadota bacterium
GGTGGAACCCACATCGGTGCTCCCGGACTGCTCGTTCATTTGAACTTCACCCCCCGGCCGAACACCCGCGGCTGGGTGTAGCGGTCAATCAGGGGCGTGGCGGCATTCATCAGCAGGATGGCGTACATCACGCCCTCCGGAAGCCCGCCCCAGAAGCGGATCAGGACCACCAACGCTCCGATCCCCGCGCCGTAGATCCAGGCTCCGGCGTGGGTCACCGGCGAGGTCACCATGTCGGTCGCCATGTAGACGGCGCCCAACATCAACCCACCGGAGAAGAGCATGAAAGGCGCACCCGGAAAGCCGGCCGGATCGATCGCGTGAATCGCGCTGGAGAGACCTGCGACGACGGCCAGGATGCTTACCGGGATACGCCAGTTCAGATAGTTCTTGTATACGAGCCAGAGGCCCCCGAGAAGAATGAGGACGGACGAGGTCTCGCCGAGCGAGCCCGCGGTCGTCCCGAGGAAGAGTTCACCGAGGGGGGTGCCGACTCCTTCGAATTTCATGAGGCCCAGCGGCGTCGGGCCCGTGACGGCGTCGACGCCCCCGGTAAAGAGGGGGATCGCGAAGGTGTCTCCGGCCCATGCGGCGCCCCGTCCGGGGAGGGGCCAGGTGGTGAGCGCCGTCGGGAAGGCAGCTTGCAGGAAGGCGCGCCCGACGAGCGCGGGGTTGAAGATGTTCTGACCGAGCCCCCCGAAGAGGAGCTTGCCGAAGCCGATGCCGACGACCCCGCCCAGGAACGCCATCCACAGCGGCAGGCTGGCGGGCACGCTGAGGCCGAGCAGCAGCCCGGTGATCGCCGCCGACCCGTCGCGGGGCGCTTCGCGGCCGGCGAAGGCGCGTTCGGTGATCAGGGCGCCCGCAGTCGCGGACGCGATCACCAGCAGAGCCGAGGGACCGAACCGCCACGTCGCCATGGCGACCACCGGAACCAGCGTCGCCACCACCGTCCACATGATGCGCGCGGTGGTATCGGCCGCCTTCAGATGCGGAGAGGCGACCAGATCGAGACGGGGTGCGGGACGCGCGGCGCTCTCGCTCATGCCGCCTTCCCTCCCCCGGCCGCCGCGGCGGCTTCTCGTTCCCGCTGCTCCTCGCGCCGCACCGCACCCTTGGCGAGCGCGAACATCTGCGATAGCGGGATGTTCGACGGACAGACGTACGAGCACGAGCCGCAGACCATGCAATCCATCAGATGATCCTCGACCATCTCGGTGTAGCGGCCGGCCTGCGCCTCCTTGCCGAGCAGCGATGGGTTGAGGAAGACCGGACAGGCGTCCAGACAGTGGCCGCAGCCGATGCAGGCATACACCCGTGCAGGTTTGGCTTCGGCGGCCGTGAGCACGACGATCCCGCTCGTCCCCTTGAGGACCGGGGCGTCGAGGTCGCTCTGCGGCGCACCCATCATGGGTCCGCCCACGAGCACCTCGCGGGCGTCGGTGGTGAGCCCACCGCAGAAGTCGAGGACGTCGCGAAGCTTGGTGCCGACCGGGACGACCAGATTGGAGGGGCGCGCCACGCCCGGACCCGAGACGGTCACGATGCGCTCGATCAGCGGTACGCCGGTCTCGAAGACCTCGGCGATCGCGGCGATCGAGCCGACGTTCTGCACGACGGTTCCCACATGGATGGGCAGCTTTCCCGACGGCACCTCGCGGCCGGTCACCGCCTTGATCAGCATCTTCTCGGCGCCCTGCGGATACTTCACCCGCAGCGCGATGATCTCGATGTCGAGATCGTCGGGGACGGTCTCGCGAAGCCGCTCCACCGCGTCCGGCTTGTTGCGCTCGACGCCGATGACCGCTCGCGAGGTCTCCAGGCACTGCATCATCACACGGATGCCGAAGTGGACCCGCTCGGGATGCTCGACCATCACGCGATGATCGGAGGTGAGATACGGCTCACATTCGGCGCCGTTGACGATCAGGGTCTCGACCGCGCGGCCCTCGGGCGGGTTCAACTTCACGTGCGTCGGGAAGGCCGCGCCGCCCAACCCCACCACACCGGCGTCCTGCACCGCTGCGCGCACGCCGTCGGCATCCAGGTCGTCCCAACGGGGGACCAGGCGCGGCCGCGGGATCTGAGCGGAGTGCGGATCGACGGCGATCCGGACGGCCTCGGCGAGCGACCCGTCGGGATGGGGCCACCAGTCCACGTCGGTCACGGTCCCCGAAGCCGAGGCGTGGATCGGCACCGACACGTAGCCTTGCGCCGCGCCCACCTTGTCGCCCCGCTCCACGCGTTGCCCCGCCTTCACCAGGACACGCGCGGGCGCTCCCGCGTGCTGCCGCAGCGGCAGTACGACCTCGTCCGGGAACGGCATCCGCCGGATCGGTGAGGCGGCTGTGGCGGCCTTGTGGTCCGGTGGATGCACTCCGTGCCGGAAGCCCCCCGTGATCCAGTCCGTCAGCCGCGCGATCACCCGCGTTCTCCCTTGCTCACGCCGGTCAGTTGAACGGCTCTGCGCGCTTCATCCACTTCTCGAGGTCCTTCTCGCGCGGGTTGAGGGGCGTACCCGGATGGATGATCGCCGCCGGGCACTTCTCGGCCGCCTGGACGATCTGCGCGAACGAGCCGGCTTTCGGGTCCTTGATGTAGGCCTGTTTCTGCTCGTTGTAGGCGAAGAGCTGGCCGTTGATCTGTGTGCACTCGTTGCACGACGTGCACAGGGCCGTCTCGATCCACGGCTCCAGCGCCAGCGCATCGTCGTCGTCGTCCGCGGCGGGTGCTTCCGCCG